>JAZSAA010000114.1:0-36257 GCA_045601625.1 Clostridia bacterium
TAGGGAAACGGCAGAGATTACAACGTTTCTTGGTCCTTAAATCAAAAGAAATCCGCAAGGATTTCCTCCTCCACTAACCACTAAATGCTAAATACTAAATACTGAATTCTGATTTGTCGCCCCGCGACAAATCAGAATTTATCGGCATCATCACCACTTCCCCCACAGGCATTGGACGATAACCGACCCATCGCGAGGGAGCGATTGACATGGGATACTATGATCCTCTGAAAGATTACCTGATGGGCTGCGGGGACGACGCGGTCACGCTGTCCTTCGCGCAGATCGAGGCAATCCTCGGCCGGGCGCTGCCCGCGTCCGCCAGGAAGTACGACGCCTGGTGGGCCAACGTGGGCGACAGCCCGTCCACCCAGCACAGCCACGCCCGGTCCTGGCACGCGGCGGGCTACAGGGCCCGCGTCGACCGCGCCGGGGGCAAGGTGCTGTTCTATCGCGGCGCGCAGCGGGCGGTCCCCAATCCCGCCCCCTCCCCCGCCCAACCCCGCGGCGGGGGGCGAACCATCGCGCTGGTGGCCTGCGCCAAGCAGAAGCAGGACCACCCGTGCCCGGCCCGCGAGCTGTATGCCCCCAGCACGCTGTTCTCCCTGTCCTACGCCTATGCGAAGAGCGTCGCCGGGCGCGTGTACATACTCTCGGCAAAGCATGGGCTGGTGGACGAGGATGCGATTCTCGCCCCCTACGACGAGACGCTAAACGACATGACCGTCGACGCCCGCAAGGCCTGGTCCAGGCGTGTGCTGGCCCAACTGGGCGAGGTGAGCGACCTCCAGGCGGATCACTTCGTCATACTCGCCGGCCGGAGCTACTACGAATACCTGCTTCCGGCGCTGAAAAACGTGACGCTGCCGCTGGGAAACCTGCCCCTGGGCAAGCGCATCGAGCTGCTGCACCGGCTCAACACCCGCTTCGACGAGGCGCCCAGCGGCGCGGAGGGCGCGGCGCTCTGGCTGCACCGGCTGTTCGAGCGGCTGCCCCGCTACGACTGGCAGGGCGTGGACGACATCCCCTTCGACAACGGCATCTACATCGTCTACGAGCGGGGCGAGACCTACCGCGGCCTGCCCCGTGTGGTCCGCGTGGGCACCCACACCGCCCAGGGCCGCCTGAGGCAGCGGCTGATGGACCACTTCTTCCGGGAGGACCGCAACGCCAGCATCTTCCGCAGGAACATCGGCAAGGCCCTGCTGAACCGGAATCACGACCCGTACCTGGAGATCTGGTCCCTGGATACCTCCAGGTCGCCCAACCGAAACCGGGACAACCCCAGGACCCAGGCCCAGGTGGAGCGGGACGTCAGCGCATACATGCGCCGCAACCTGTCCTTCTCGGTCATCCCGGTGGAAGCCGCCAACGAACGGCTGCGGCTGGAGTCGGCCATCATCGCCACGCTGCACCAGGCGGCGGATTTCGCCCCCAGCGACGGCTGGCTCGGCCATTACAGCCCCGAGCCTGAGATCCGCGAAAGCGGCCTTTGGCAGGTGCTCGGACTGGACGCAAACCCGCTCACCGCCGAAGAATCCCTGCAGTTGGCGCGCATCCTCGTACCGGGGATGAAAGCCTGATGCGTCTCATCCCAAAGACTGTAGTTATCCCATATGTATCTACATCACGTGAATAATGCAAAGGAGAAAGTACCCATGAAAAAGTGGATTTCTATGCTGCTGACCCTGGCAATGATGCTGCCCGCCATCGGCTACACCGGCGCGTTTGCCGAGGCGACTGATCAGTCGGTCGAGTCAGTATTGCCCGGCGTCGACTTCGGCCCCCAGTCCGAAGCGGTCGAACAGAAATTGATCGACGAAGCGGAAAAGCTGCCCGCCAGGGTTGACCTGAGGGATTTTGAAGGCAAGAATTATGTTACGCCCGTCAAATTTCAGAATCCCTACGGCAGCTGCTGGACTTTTGGTATCACCGCCGCGGCGGAGATTTCCTTCCTGCACGACAACGGCTTTGGCGTTCCGGCGGGAGAGGTCAACGATCTGGTAGATTTTTCTGAGAAGTACATCAGCTGGTTCGTACGCCATCCCATCACCGAGGATGAAGTGCAAACCGGGCATGTTCGCGCGTCACAGGTCGGCGAGGGCTATGACCCCAGCGAGGCGGAGAAGACCAACATCAACACCGTCTACAACATCGGCGGCAGTGCGACCTACGGCACCAGCTTCTTCGCGGGCGGCTTTGGCCCACAGCCCGAAATGGAAGAAATCGACGGGTGGCAGCCCTACGCCTACCGCGGCAAAAACGGCTGGAGGCTGAACGATACCGACGAATCCGAGGAAGCTGCCGCGGCGCGCAGGGAATACTATAAAAATGACTTCGAGAATCAACTGATGTTTAAGGCCTTTCAACAGGGAGGCCTTATCCCCGAGGACACGGATTATGAGTACTGGTGCTTCAATTCCGAAATGAGTCTCTATTACGAGTCCTTCGGCAAGTCGGAATACGCGCCCTATGACGACTGGTCCATCCCGCTGACCGCCCAATACCTCACCCCCGACATCGTACTGAGCTTCAAAAACAGCTACAACCTGCCCTCTCCCACGCTGACGAACGACTGGGGCATATGGGCGGGTTACAACGCGGCGGGCACTGCCGCCATCAAGGCCGAGATTGCCCGGGGTCACGGCGTCTCCATCGGTTATTGGGCGGATCAGAGCGAACCCGGCGATTCAATCGGCGACAAGGGCTATATCAATACTACCACTTGGGCCCAATACTACGACGGCATGGAATACGCGAATCACCAGGTCACGATCGTCGGCTACGACGACAACTATCCCAAGGAGAATTTCACCCGAACCGTGAACGGAAAAGCCGTAGAGAACAGCACGCCCCCGGCGGATGGCGCCTGGATTGTGAAGAACAGCTGGGGCGCGCTGACCGAGGCGGACAAGGCGACGGCCAAGGTGAACGAACGGGGCCAGACCATCTATGAGAGTCCCAATGCCAACGCCTGGGGCATCGACGATACGGGATATTTCTTTCTCTCCTACTACGACCACAGCATCAACAGCCCGATCAGCTTTGAATTTTATCCTTTGCTCGAAACGAAGTACGCCGAC
Organism: Clostridia bacterium; assembly: GCA_045601625.1. Taxonomy (GTDB): domain Bacteria; phylum Bacillota; class Clostridia; order Christensenellales; family Aristaeellaceae; genus UBA2862. The sequence goes on from JAZSAA010000114.1 coordinate 3,084, forward strand.
ATCAATTACGACCAGTACGACATGATGCTGTCAGGCGGGTATGAAAAGAAGACCAGTGACAGCGAGATCATGTCGGCGAACGTGTATGACGCCGAGGAGGACGAGTACCTGTTCCAGATTTCCGCCATGACCATCGCGCCTCAAACCACCGTGCGCTACGCGATTTACAAGGACATTGATGACGGAAACCCCACCTCGGGCACCCTGCTGGAGGCGGGCGAGACCTTCCAGGAGTGGGCTGGATACCAGCGCATCGACTTAAAGGAAGAGTATCTTCTGAACAAGGGCGAGAAATACGCCGTGATCATCACCCAGTCCTATGACACCGACGAAGGCACAACCTACGCGGTGCCCTATCCTCAGAACGCCAACACGGCTGCGATGTTCGAGATGGACGGCGTGACCATCAAGAGTGTGCTCAACCCGGGCGAGAGTTATATTTACACCGACGGGGCATGGAAGGACTTCTACATATTTAAGGATGAAATCATCAGTTCCATGGCGGCAGAACTCGCTTCGTTCAGCGAAGAGACCGGCGAGGAGTCCGACGAAGAGGCATTCAATATGCTTATGGCATTGATTGGAAACATCAGCATGGATGACGTCACCCTGGATAACTTCCCGATCAAGGCGTATCTCGTGTCCGTCGACGCCTATAACGAGGTAATGGCGCATGAAAAAGCGGACTGAACCGAGTCCAATCTCCATCGCATCCCTTCAGCTTAAGGAAATACCGCACAATATGGGCGGCAGCCTGGCGGATGACTTTCAGCCATCCGCAGCCTGCAAATTCCTTGACTTATCGCCAGTAAGCCTGCGAAATTTGCAGGCCACGCCTGACTAAAATTCTCCACGCCATACCACCACCCAATTGTGCGGTATTTCCTTAAAGATGCTGACGATTTCGTATTCCATCAAACAGACATTTTGAGCGAATGGCTCACGTATACTTGCGTGAGCCATAATAAATTCCCGCCGCGGGGTTGTCCCGGGCGGGGTTTGTGTGTTATAATATAAAAGGAAGCGGTATATGCCGCGCATGTCCAAGAAGAGCCCAATATTTATTTCAGATAGGAGTGCATACCCATGAGCAACGAAAACATCGTCAGCACCATCCGCTCGCTGACCGTCGACGGCGTCGACAAGGTCAGGTCCGGGCGTTCCGATCTGGTCGTCAACGCCATCCGCATACTGGCCGCCGAGGGCGTCCAGAAGGCCAAGTCCGGCCATCCCGGCATGCCCATGGGCGCCGCGCCCGCCGCGTATGCCATCTGGGGCAAGCAGATGCTGCACAACCCCGACGATCCCAAGTGGATCAACCGCGACCGCTTCGTGCTGTCCTCCGGCCACGGCTCCATGCTGATCTACTCCCTGCTGCACCTGTTCGGCTACGGCCTGACCATCGAGGACCTGAAGCAGTTCCGCCAGTTCGGCAGCAAGACCCCCGGCCATCCCGAGTACGGCCACACCCGCGGCGTCGAGACCACCACCGGCCCCCTGGGCCAGGGCATCGCCAACGCCGTCGGCATGGCCATGGCCGAAAAGCACTTGGCGGCCAAGTTCAACCGCGAGGGCTTCAACGTCATCGACCACTACACCTACTGCATCCTGGGCGACGGCTGCATGATGGAGGGCATCAGCCACGAGGCCTGCTCCCTGGCGGGCACGCTGGGCCTGAACAAGCTGATCGCCGTGTACGACGACAACGAGATCTCCATCGAGGGCAACACCGACATCGCCTTCCGCGAGGACGTGCCCGCCCGCTTCCGCGCCTACGGCTGGAACGTGATCGACGTGAAGAACGGCAACGACTGGAAGCAGGTGAATGCCGCGCTGAAGATCGCCAAGTGCTCCGACAAGCCCACCCTGGTGGTCACCCACACCAACATCGGTTACGGCTCCCCCAAGGTGAACACCGCCTCCGCCCACGGCGAGCCCCTCGGCGATGAGAACATCGCCCTGACCAAGAAGGCCCTGGGCTGGCCCTGCGAGGAGCCCTTTGCCGTGCCCCAGGAGGTCTACGACTGCACCGGCGAGACCCTGGTCAAGGGCAGGAAGGCCCAGGCCGAGTGGGAGGCCATGTTCGCCGAGTACGCCAAAAAGTATCCCGAGCTGAAGGCCGAGTGGGACCAGTGGTTCTCCGAGGACCTGCCCATCGACCTGACCAAGGACGCCGAGCTGTTCGCCTTCGAGGGCAAGTCCGCCACCCGCAATTCCAGCGGCGTGACCCTGAACCGCCTGGCGGAGCGCATCCCCAACCTGTTCGGCGGCTCCGCTGACCTGGCGCCCTCCAACAAGAGCAACATGAAGGGCAAGGGCGATTTCTCCGCCGAGACGCCGGAGGGCCAGAACATCCACTTCGGCGTGCGCGAGCATGCCATGGCGGCCATCTGCAACGGCATCAAGCTGCACGGCGGCCTGCGCCCCTACTGCGCCACCTTCTTCGTGTTCAGCGATTACATGAAGAACGCCATGCGCATGAGCAGCATCATGAACCTGGGCATCCCCTACATCCTGACTCACGACTCCATCGGCGTGGGCGAGGACGGCCCCACCCATCAGCCCATCGAGCAGCTGGCCGGCCTGCGCGCCGTGCCCGGCCTGATCGTGTACCGCCCCGCGGACAGCAAGGAGGTCGCCGCCGGCTGGATCGCCGCCATGACCGAGAAGCATCCCGTGGCGCTGGTGCTCACCCGCCAGGACCTGCCCCTCTACGAGAAGAGCGGCCTGGACGCCCTGAAGGGCGGCTACATCCTCTCCGACAGCGAGAAGGAAACCCCCGACGTGCTGCTGATGGCCAGCGGCTCCGAGGTGGAGCAGTGCGTGGAGGCCCAGGCCCTGCTGAAGGCCGAGGGCATCGACGCCCGCGTCATCTCCATGCCGTCCTTCGAGCTGTTCGAGGCCCAGTCTGACGAATACAAGGAATCCGTCATGCCCAAGGCCGTGCGCGCCCGCGTGGCCGTGGAGGCCGCCGCCACCTTCGGCTGGCACAAGTACGTGGGCCTGGATGGCGCGGTGATCGGTCTGGATCACTTCGGCGCCTCCGCCCCCTACAAGTTCCTGTTCAAGGAGTACGGCTTCACCGCCGAGAACGTGGCCGCGACCGCGAAGAAGGTCATCGGCTGACATTCCAAGGTCAAACCGCCCCGCGTCTTGCCGACGCGGGGCGGTTTCTTGCCGTGTGACGCTTCTGTGACACGGGGCATGGTATGATTGTCCCATCGAAAGGGCAAGCGCCCACCCCCGCGGCAGCAGCCTGCCGCCACACCGAAGGCGCATCGCGCCGACGCCCAAAGGAGGAATCATCATGACTGAATTCATGGAACTGAGCATGGACGAGCTGGAGCAGGTGACCGGCGGCCGCACCGCCACCGTGAACACCGGCACCGCGGACAAGGCAGCCATCCGCAACGCCCCCGGCGACGGCAAGGTCATCGCCTCGCTGACCAACGGCACCCTGGTGGACACCGTGGGTACCCCGGTCTACGACGTCGGCACCGATCGCAACTGGATCAAGATCAAGTTCAAGAAGAAGGGCAAGATCCTCACCGGATGGATCGCGGCGTCCATCGTGGGATTGAAGCGGAAGTAATCCAGAATGCCGACGGGCAGGCGCTTAATGCGCCTGCCCGTTGTTATCTTTCGTATTCGCCTCAACCCGTCTCCCCTTCCTGTCGCTGAACACGACATTGACATAGTTGTAGGGGATCTCGATGCCGGCGGCCTCGAGGTCGCGCTTGACGCGGGTGTTGATGTCGCTCTTGACCTGCTCGGTGGGGTGGGCGGACGTATAGTACACTGTGGTGGTCAGTACCAGACAGCTGTCATCGTAGTCCATGAAGTACACCGGGCCATAATCCGGGCCGTCGGGGCCGGCCTTGCCGGGCACGGAATAGGGGCACTCCTCCACCGCCTGCCGCACGACGGCCTTGGCCTTGTCCATGTCGGTATGATAGGCCACGCCGAAGCGGAAGTAGATGGAGCGCAGCCCGGCCGAGCTCGGCCGGCTCATGTTTTTCAGCCGCATGCCGTTGAGTTGGCTGTTGGGTACGATGATCTCGATGGTGTCCACGCCCTGGAGCACCACATGGCGCATGGTGATGTCCTTGACGATGCCCGCGGTGCCATCCTCCATCTCGATGCGATCGCCCAGGTCGAAGGGCTTCGTGGAGGTCATCATCAGCCCGCAGATCAGATCGGCGATCACCGGCTGGGCCGCGAAGCCTGCGATGGCCACCAGGACCGTTGTGCCCTGGAACAGCGCCCGGCCGAAGGGCTGGGTGACGGTGGAGCTGAACACCACGAACTGCACGGCGACCACGATCAGCACAAATCGCAGTATTCTTTCGACGATCCGAAGGTTGATATTGTCCCGCTTGGCCAGCAGCTTTCTTGCGATCTTCCCCTCCAGCCGCAGCACAACCACCAGCACGATCACGGTGGCAATGGTGATCAACAACAGCTTCAGCCACTCCCACATAATGGGATGCTGCTTGAAAAACAGCACGACTTCGCTCATCGGCTTACCCCTTTGAGTCATTTGTATGTATGCGGAAAAAGCCGCCGGGGATGCTCCGCCTGCGGCAATCCTCCCCCGCCCTGTCGGGCGGGGCGCTACCCGTTAACGGGATTATTCGATGGTCAGGATGTCGGTGAAGCCGGTGACTTCAAAGACCTCCATCACCAGCTCGTTGACGTGAATCACCTTCATGCTGCCCTGCTTGCTCATCTGCTTCTGGGCGGACAGCAGCACGCGCAGGCCTGCGGAAGAGATGTAATCCAGCTTCTCGAAGTCCATGATCAGCTCGGTGACGCCATCGAGGCCGGTCTTGATCTCCTTCTCCAGGTCGGGAGCGGTGGTGGTGTCGAGACGGCCCTGCACGGCGATGGTCAGGACGCTTCCGTTCTGCTGCTTGCTGATGGTCATTATAACTTCCTCCTGTCTTATGGCTTTCAGCCGGTATGGTGTTGATATATCTATATCCGCTTGCGGATGGTCAGCACATTGCGGCCATCCTCGCGGGCATAGGTCATGTCGTCCATGGTCTTTTTGACCAGGAATATGCCCAGGCCACCCACATCGCGTTGCTCCACGCTGAGGGTAACGTCCGGGTCGGGCTTGGCCAGCGGATCGTATGGAATGCCGCTGTCGATGAAGGTAATCGACACCATGCGGGTGTCGGGCTCGAATTCAAAGCGCATCGTGGCCTCGCCGGTACCCGACCCATAGGCATAGCTGGCGATGTTGGCCAGCACCTCGTCCATGGCCACGTCGATCTGCATCTGCGCCTTCATCGGGCAATCCAGGGACTCCAGCTGTTCGTTCACCCGGTCGATCATCGAGGGTATGTTGTCGATGGTGGCCTCAAATGTCCACTCGTTCACAGCGCCTGCCTCCCCTTCTCACCAAAGTAGGCAAAGCCCAGCATGGTGATGTCGTCAAACTGCTCCGCCTGGCCGGCGAAGTCCGCCACATCCGCGCGCACGGCGGGCAGGAGCTCTTTCATGGGTGCCTCCTGCATCGCGTTCAGCTTCTGTGTCAGCCGGTCGGTGCCGTATTGCTGCTCGTCCACGTCGATGGCCTCGGGAACGCCGTCCGTGTACACGAACAGGCGGTCGCCGGGGTTGAGCTTCATCTCGTATTCGGTAAAGCGTACGTCCTCCATGGCGCCCAGGGCCAGGCCGTGCTTGTCCTTGAAGAGGGTGTAGCCCTCGCCGGCGCGCATCACCATCGGGTATTCGTGCCCGGCATTGGCGCAGCACATGTCGCCGGTGCGAAGGTCTATGATGCCGATCCAGGCGGTGACGAACATCTCGGCGTCGTTGCCGTCGCACAGTGTGTTGTTGGCCCGGAACATGATCTCCGAAGGCGACCTGCCGGAATCCGCGAGGTTGCGGATGGCCGTCTTGGCCCGCATCATGAACAGCGCCGCCGGAATGCCCTTGCCCGACACGTCCGCGATGACCAGACCCATGTGGTCGTTGTCCGTGAAGAAGAAATCGTAGAAGTCGCCGCCCACTTCCTTGGCGGGGTCCATCATGGCGAAGAGCTCAAAATCCTGCCGGGGGTAATTGAAATGCTTGGGCAGCGCGGCGTCCTGGATGCTGCGGGCGAATTCCAGCTCCTGCTCGATGCGCTTCTCCGCGGCGGCAATATAGCCCTTCAACACGGTGACGGTCTGGTTGATGTCGTCGGACAGCGACGCGAACTCCGAGGCGTTGCGCACGTTGACCACTTCGTTCAGGTCGCCATTGGTAATCCTGTCCAGCGAGGCGTTGACCAGCTGGAGGTTGTTCACCACGATCTGCTGCACCAGCACCGAGATCAGCAGGTAAATCACCGTAAACAGCAGCACGTCCGCCAGCAGCGATTCATAGGCCTGCATGTCCCGGTTGACGTAGACCTCCTTGATCGGCAGCATCGTCAGCAGCATCGCGCCGCCGCTCAGGGCTTCCACCCGGCACAGGCACTCGGAGCCAAACAATGCATCGGTAAAGAAGGTTTCCCCGGCCTCCAGGCGCTTCCGCACCGTCTGCCACTCCTGCATGATCTTGCTCCTGTGGGCCCCGGCGATGCTGTAGCCCGCGGAAGAGACGATGTCAAAGCTGCCCGTGCTGCCCACGTGGAACAGGGAGAGCGTATCGTCCAGCCCCGCCTGGTTCAGCGTGTTCGAGATGCTGTCGGTGTCGATCGCCGACTGGACAAAGCCGTCGATACACTTGACCCCGGCCACCATCCGTTTGGCAGAGACCCGTTCGGACTGTTGTTCCACCTTGCCGCCCAGCAGCGGGGCCAACAGCCCGGTGTACAGCACGCCGTTCCCGGAGCTGCAGAGCAGTTCGCCATTGGGATCGATCGCGCAGACGTTGGCCAGGCCGTACAGCTCGCGCCAGGATTCCAGGAAAGCCGCGTCCACCTTGTCCACGCCGCCCCGTTCGTCGATGACCCGGGCGATGGCGCGGGTGTCGGTGAGCACCAGTTCCTCGGAAAAAACGTTGATGCCGCCCTGGGTGTCTTCGATGCCCGCGTAGGTCTGGGCGATGTCCCCGGACACCATGGTCAGCGTGTCGCGGGCGCTCTGCATGGCCGTCTGGGTCTGAACCATGAAGGTGAGCACCTCGTTGACCAGCAGCACCACCGCCACCACCGCGAACAGCCACGTCTCGAACTTGCGGGAGACGGGCGTCTCCTCCTCTGTGATCCGCCGAAACGGATTGCGCCATTCCTTGCACAGTATCTGCAGCGCGATGGCACAGGAGGCCATGCCCAGGCCGGTGAAGGCGATCATCGGCACCGAACAGGTTCTGACCACGAAGAAGGCCATCTCCATGTCGCTCCTGTGGGTAAGCAGGACGACGTACATGTGGAAGACCTCCATCACCGCGCCGATGAAGAAGGCATAGGTCCCGGAGGGCTTTTTGCGCTTGAAGATGAACACGTGGGTCAGCGCGGCCACAAAGCCGGCCAGGCAGGTGGACACGCTGCACGCGATGCGGGTGTACGATCCGACGCCCCAGTAGGTGCCGGCGATGTAGCGCTCGACGCCGCCGATCACACCGGCGATGATGCCCGAAACGGGGTCGAAGAACAGTCCGGCGGCCAGCGGGCCCATGTCGCGGACGTTCATCATCATGTGGTTGTAGTTCACGCCGAAATGGGTCGATAGCACCGCGCAGATGCCGTAGATGACGCCGATGCCGATCCGCCTGCCCGCCGTCATCTTCTTGCCGGACACGCTTTTCCAAATCAGTATCGTCAGCAGCGTATACAGCGCTGCCATCCCCGTCATTTTCAGGATCATTGCGATCATGTGAAGCTACCCCGTCCGCGTGCCGCGCCTTCGTCCATCGTTTCAAACCAACGCTACTCTTTTATTATAAGGATAATCCTTGAATCGTCAAGTACATTCCGATAAAAATGCCGTGGCAGAGCCGTCAAACCAACAAAATTTCTTTTTTTCTGCACTATTGTTATTGCTTTTTTCCGCGCAATCATGTATGATAGAAGGGAAGATTGGAAACGACAAAAATCAAAAGATAAGGAGGTCTGCAACGTGTCCAACAAACCGCTTGTGCTCTGTATTGACGACGAACAGAACATATTGGAATTGCTTTCATTCAACCTGGAGGCTTCCGGCTACGACACGGTCACGGCAACCAGCGGAACCGCGGGATTGGAACAGGCCGTCAGCAAATCCCCCGCCCTGATTCTTCTCGACCTGATGCTGCCGGATATGGATGGCACCGAGGTGTGCCGCCAGCTGAAGGCCGGTCCCACGACAGCTTCCATTCCAATCATCATGCTCACCGCCAAGGATTCCGAGGTGGATAAGATCCTGGGTCTCGAACTGGGCGCCGACGATTACATCACCAAGCCCTTCTCCGTGCGCGAGCTGATCGCCCGCGTCAAGGCGCTGCTGCGCCGCGCCACCCCGGCGGGAAGCGGCTCGGGCCTGATCAAGATCGGCAGCCTGACCATCGACCCCGAAAACTACGAGGCCTTCCGCAACGGCGAAAAGCTCCAGCTGACGCTGAAGGAGTTCGAGCTGCTCAAGCAGCTGGCTTCCACCCCCGGCAAGGTGCTGTCCCGCGATTTCCTGCTGGATCACATCTGGGGCTATGAATTCTATGGCGAGACCCGCACCGTGGACGTGCATATTCGCCACATCCGCCAGAAGCTGGGCGACGACCAGTATATGATCGAGACCGTGCGCGGCGTCGGCTACAAGATGACCGCCGGCAACAACTGATCTATCCCCGCCCAGTGTTAAATCCCCCGGACGAAACCGTCCGGGGGATTTAATATACTCCTCGCATACGCGCCGTGGGTTCAACAGTCCGCGGAACCGTTGGTCCTCGCCGTTATGCATCCGCGATGCGTCTCAAACGCCCGTCCGCGGCAGGCGCTCAATGCGCTCGCGGACCGGAGCCTTGCGGATTCAGGTCCGGCACGGCGGCGGACTACAGGCCGTCGCCGCGCCAAAGGTCATGGGTTACAATCAGCCTTCCAGCTCCCAAATCAGCTCGGTCAGTTCTTCGTCGCTGATGTCGGCATACATGGAGGACAGCCACAGCTTCTTGCACTTCTTGCCGGACTTCACGGAAACCTCGAGCCAGATAACGCCACGGTCATCCATGGCGAAACGGCCGGTCAGCTTCAGGCACTTGTCCTTCTCAACGACGCCCTGGCTCTTCAGGTGCAGGCTGGGGGTCTTGCGCAGGTTGGTGTGGCCGGTGACCTTGATGTTGCCCTTCAGGATGCCTTCGGTGTCCTTGACGGGCGTGCCGGTCTTGTAGGACATGCCCTTGCCGCCCTTGGCCCAGATGACCCAGGACTGATACGGAATCTCCTGCTCCTCTGCGAACGGCTTCAGCTTGCTGGCCTTGAACCACCGGTCGATCTTCTGGTGGCTGTTCACGCGCAGCTTCACGAAGGAACCCTTGGTGCAGATCACCTCGGCGTAGGAGCCCTTGCGGACGACGTTCTTGGTCTTACTCTTGGCGTTGGCCTTGGTGTAGGCATTGGCGTCGCACTTGAACTCCGCATAGCTTCCCTTTTCAAACTTGGGGGCTGCCATCGCGGTGCACGCCAGCGCCAGCACCATGGACAGCACCAGCAGCATGGATACGAATTTCTTCACGGTTATCTCCCTCCTGTAGATTCTTTTGAATGGATCAGGGTTACCCATCCCGCGCCGATGCGCCCGCAAATCCGCGGTCTGCGTGACCGCGCCGCGCGGGACGACACGCCTGCGCCGGGCGTCATTTGCACGACGTCCAGCGCAACCGGTACCTGAATATCTTAGCACATTTCCATACAAACATGGCGACACCGATCCAACAATATCTGTAAGAAAAATAGAAAAGATATGGCAGGGCCCCGGACTTTCGTCCGGGGCCCTGCCCTGCTCCTCGTCTATGTGCTTGGGAATTCATCGGTCCGCGGAACCGTGATCCTTCGCCCATATACATCCGCGAGACGCTTCAAACGCCCATCCGCGGTAGGCGCTTAAAGCGCTCGCGGATCGGAGCCTTGCGGATTCAGCTCCGACATGGCGTGGGTCTTTGGCCGAACGCCATGTCCGTTACCAGAGGGTTTTACGCTTACAGCTGCTCGTACAGAGCGTCGTACTCGTCCTTCAGGTTGGTGAACTCCAGGGAAACCCAGAGCTTCTTGCACTTCTTGGTAGAGACTTCCACCCAGATGGCCTCACGGTCGTCCTTGGCGAAGCGGCCGGTCATCTTCAGGCAATCGCCCTTCTCGACAACGCCCTGGCTCTTCAGGTGCAGGCTGGGGGTCTTGCGCAGGTTGGTGTGGCCAGTGACCTTGATCTTGCCCTTCAGGATGCCTTCCTCGTCCTTGACCGGCTTGCCGGTCTTGTAGGACATGGTCTTGCCGCCCTTGGCCCAGAACACCAGGATATCAGCTTCCTGATCCTCGGCCTCGGTGACCTTGCAGGACTTGAACCAACGGTCGATCTTGCTGGCCGCGTTCACGCGCAGCTTCACGAAGGAACCGCTGTAGCAGCGCACCTCGGCGATGGAGCCCTTGCGAGCGACGTTCTTGGTCATCTTCTTGTTGTTGGCCTTGGTGTAGGAATTGGCGTCGCACTTGAACTCGACCAGAGTACCCTTATCGTACTTGGCCGCCATCGCGGTACCCGCCAGCGCCAGCACCATGGACAGCACCAGCAGCATGGATACAAACTTCTTCATTGATTTTTCCCTCCTAAAAGAATGATTCAATGAAATGATATTCGTTCACACCGTCGCGCCCGGTGATTCCGCGGTCTACCGGAAAACACGGTATGTAAACGACCCGATGAAAGCCAACGCGCACAAAACACGCTTGCAACCATCAAGTTGCCCATATTTTATCACAATTGACAGCCCTTGTCAATAACCAGAACATATTTTTATCGCTGTTTCGCGTTTCCCCGTCGATGCCCGGGCGCGACCGGCACGGGCCCGCGCACAGTGTCGGTATTTTTCTTTCCTTAAATATGCGCATTGCGGGAAGGATATTCGGCCGCGCCGGTTCAGCCGCCGCAGGTCGGGACCGGTGTCCACCGGCAGGCCCCCGCACCCTTCACGGGATGCGCGGCATGTCACATTATCGTCAAATTCACACCTGCGAATGTCTGTTTTAAGGAAATACCGCATAATCGAGTGGTTCAGTAGCGGAGGGAATTTTAGTCGATTGCGAACTGCAAAAAACGAAGGTTACCTGGCGGGTAATCGAGATTTTTGCAGGCAGCAAGCGGCTGAAATTCACCCGCTAATGGGCCGCGAGCATTGTGCGGTAGTTCCTTAAGCTTTTTCCAATAGTCACGCAAGAAAGCAATGCAGATCAATAATCTCGCCCTGCCTGCCGCCTGGATAGAAAGCCGCAGCTTTCTATGAAGCGCTTATAAAAGGAGCCGCCGCACGGATTTACCGATGTGCAGCGGCAGCCCCTATAAACGATATACAGCCCGTAGGGAAAGTCCGTTGGGAAGCGGTCAGCCGATGTTGAGTATGCCCCTGAGCAGATTGTCGACCTTCTCTGCGATCCTGCTGTCGCTGAGCATCTCGATGCCCTTGGGCGTGATCTGGAGATTCTCCAGCCGATCCTCCAGCGGCACGTCGTCCGTCTGGCCTGCTTCCGTACTCAGGCACTTAATCAGCCCCTCGTCCTGCATGCTCGTGATGATGTACCTCCAATAGGGTTCATTGACCTTGCAGATCTTGCTGTCGTGCCTCAGCATCTCCGCTTCGACCGGCAGCCCCTTTTTCAGCTGCAGGTAGAGATATTTCAGAATACGAAACACAATCACCTGATAATCGTCCTTCGCCATGATGAGCCTCCTTCTGCCTGTCCTGCCGTATTGAATTCAGTTGGTTTGCGTATTGACCACAAAGATCTCCGGCGCAGGCCAGTCGCCGTAGTGGGTGGCGACGAAGTCATCAATCGTCGTATCGCCTTCTGCGCCGCTATTCTTTGTGACAGCTGCGCCGAGCTGTTCGACGGTTCTCAGGTTGTACCGGGCAACCCTTTCATCCCCGCTGCCCTCGCCGTAGTAGGCTTTCAGCTTGGCTTCATAGGGCGTGGCGGGTTTCCATTCCGTAGACGCGCCGCAGAAATCATTGAACGTCGAAGCGATATCGTCGATGGCAGCGACGCCGGGGACGGTTTCCTCCCCGCTCACCGGGTACAGGTAAGTATATCCGCCCGTGAGGTTCCCGGAATCATCCTTTTCGTCCCGCTCGTTGATGATGTCGAAGTAGTGGTTATCGGTCGGGGTCCCGGTATACGTCCCGGCAAACGCGCCCTCGACGGGCGTCGTCGCCGTGCTCTTGACCAGGCCGGTGCAATAAGAATGTTGAATCTGTCCGCTGCCCGTGCCGATCAGCCCGCCCACGGTCGCGCCGGTGGCGGAGCAGGTGGAATAGCTGTATTCAATCTTCGTCGCGCCTGCCGCGCCGATCAGCCCGCCCACGACGCCCGAGGCGATGACGTTGTAGTTTGAAGAATCATACTCGACACCGATGGCCTCGGTGCCATTCTTCTTGTCAATCGTATGCCCGCCGGCATAGCAGCCAGTGACAGTGCCGCCCGCAGACGTGCCGATCAGGCCGCCCGCGTTGCCGCTTGTGCTGCTCACGATCAGGGACGCGGCGGATTTTTCGATCTTGAAATGCTCGCCCTCCGTCTGGCCGATCAGCCCGCCCGCGCTGCCGGATGTGGCGTCGATCTTGGCGGTATCTTTCTTGCCGTCGGTATGGTAGGCCACAACGTTGCTGACGTTCCAGGCATCTTCAGCCAGCGCCGCGCTCTGGGCTACCTTGCCCGCCAGCGCTCCGGCGTTGCCCGCGGATGTGGTGATGCTGAAATCAACCAATTCAAGATCGTGGACCCTGCACCCGTCGAAGCTGACCGTCCCGAACAGGCCGGCATCCCCGTCATAATCCACCTTGACGCCCTCGATCTTGTGGTGGTTGCCCTTATACTCCAGCGCGTAGGTCAGGTCGACGGGACGATAGCAGTTGTCGGCGGTGCCGGCGGAATCCAATGAATCTGTATAGATTTTTACGAAATCGCCGCCCTTGGCAGCCTTGATCGCGTCCACAAATCCCGGCCAACTCAGGTCGGCCACGCCTGTCTCCGCGGTCTCAGGCTTTATCAGGTCGACAATCTGCTCGGCCTCCGTGTAAACCAGCGTCTCTTCGGGCCCGTTGAGCGTCGAGGTGAAGCCTGAGACCGCAACGTCCAGGTTTTCCAAGTGCCGGAAGTTGCCGATCATGGCCTTTACGTTGGCGCTCGTCTCGCTGGCGCTTGCCACGTCGGCCGGCTGGCTGTCCGCAAACAGGCTGTTGGTGGTGCGGGCGCTGCTGTAGGCGATGTTGGTCAATGCCGTATTGCTGTACGCCACCGCCTGCACGGTGATGTTCTCGCCGGGGAGGAAGGTGGGCGTTGCGCCTGCATCGTTCTTCCAGAACTGGAGCACCCCGTTCGTGCTGTCTTTGAAGGCGTTCAAGTCAGCAAAGTGAAGGCCGTCCTTGACGTTCGTATCGTGGAAACTTTGGGAGGAAGCATTCGTGACATCATCGAGAACAACCGTATAGAAGCCGTCCATGACGCTGTAGAAGAATCGATTGTTTTCGCCCATAGTGAGCGGGGCGACTTTATCCGACGCTTCCAGCGTAATGGCCATCTTCGCGCCGCTGGTTTCACCGGTGATGACCAGCTTCAGGGCTGCTTCCGCGTTATCCTTTCTGGAATCGTCATTGTGATGGTTTCCATCCGTGATCTTTACGATGAGGCGTTCACCGTTTTCAATTTCCACTGTGGGCGCGAGGATGATTTCGCCGCTTTGCAGCGCTTTCTCGCCCCCGTAATAGCCCAGTACGTAGCCGCTGGTGGGAAGGCTCTCCCTCATCCCCATCAATTCCTCGTAATCCCCAGCTACAATACCGCCCGATTTATTGAACCTTTCGGGCGATCCGGAGGTGGTCACGTAGAACACGTCCATGATCCGGGCAGGGTTGGTCTGATAGTGAATCAGATAGCTCCCGCCTGCGCGTACAGTCTCGTCGATGGAGCCAAAGGGCAGCATTTGGTCGAGGATATCGCCCGAGGATGGGCCAACCACGTAATAGGCGACGGCTGGCTTGCCATCCTTGTCGGTCTCTGTGACCTTGGTGCCAAAAAAGCCATCCTCAGGACTTTGCGTTACATATCCCTGGCTTTCGGCCATGGTCAGATGGTTCTGGGCAGCGACAAAGAGCTCCTTGGCGATGGCGTTGCGTTCGAGCTGGGCCATGGAGCGCTGATGGTTCTGCACGGCAATAAAGGCGACGCCGGCCAATACGATGATGATGGCCACGACGATCAACATCTCCGCCATGGTAAAGCCGCGAGAATTGCGGGTCTTGCGCATGTTATTCACCAACCTATCAACCCTGTTGAGTATTTAGCTTGCGCTTACGGGCGCGAAGGAGAACACCGGAATGGTCAAATCACTACCCAGGCTTGCCATTTCCCGGCCTTCCTTGTTTTTGACGATCAATCCGGAAATGACGACGGATGTGCCATTATCAGCCTTCTTTATTTCGCTGTATGTAATGGTCAAACCGTCAGTAGAGGCTTTGTCGGAAACCAGCGGACGCTCTTCACCGATGCTCGTTCCGTCTGCAATATTCAGGTAGTCGTTTTTCACGTATTCCTGAATGTATATCTTTCCATCATCTTTCAGGTATATCTTTGATTTCGCTCCAGTATCCGAGCTGTTGTAGCTGACCGTCGTGCTGTCATCGCGCTTCACGTCCCACGCCGTGCCCAATTCGTCGCGCAGGGCGGTGGCGGTGGTGGACAGCAGCACCTGGGCGTTGGCGGCTACGACGATTTTTTCATAGGCGCTCTTCGCGGCGGGCATGCCCGTGGCCACAATCGTTGAAACGAGCAGCAAAATCAACACTGCCAGCAGCGTCTCCGCCAGTGTGAAGCCTCTGTTGCTCTTGAGCTTTTTCATTGTCCGCATGGCGGTTCTTCACTCCCCATGGTTATCTGTACAGTGATAATCCGCGTCACCTCAGCGTATTCACCAGATTATCCCAGGCCTTCATGGTAGTATCCTGTTTTGTTGCATAATACTCTTCCATCGCCGCCTTGTTGCGGGTGACGATCTTGCTTGCAGAGCTGACCGCCCCGGCCAGCATCAACAGCGCCAGCGCGGCGATCAACAGCGCTACCAGGGTCTCGCCGATGGATTCGCCGGCGCGGCTGCGCAGCTTATTTTTTATGTCTCTCATCATGACAGCATCAACCCCCCGCCTTTTGGTTGCGGTCAGACCGCACCTTTTCCATGCCCAGCATCCGCCACTTGACGGTAGCCGTCGCTTTTGCCTCGGCGGAATCCGTCGCGGAGAGCTTCAATGTGGAAGCAAATCTCTGCTTCAAGTTGTAAGTGCGCTTGTTCCCTGTCGTAGTCGCCTTGATGTCAAACTCCAGCGTCCCGTCAGCTGCCAGGCTGCACTTGATGCTGCATTGCACGGTTTTATCCGAGTTTTCTATGTCTGCGCCGCTGTTCACGGGAATGGAGGGCACCGCCGTTTTGGACAATACGCCCTTGCAAGCCGCCGTCAGGATATCACCGGTACCGGAAGGTGCGGTAACGGTCGCGTCGCCGGGATCGGCCTTGGTGTATTCCAATGTCACTTCCTTGCCGTCGATCTCCTTTTTCAGCTGTCGCGCGACGGCGGTCACGGCATAATACCGTTCATCCATGTCCGCCTGCTCGCTCATCCGCCCCGCAGCGGCGGTGGCGGCGACGATCACCACGCTGCTAATCACCGCGCACACCAGGAACAACAGAAGCGCGAAGGTGATGGACGCACCCCGTTTGGATTGCAGCTTATTCTTGATCGCTTTCATTCCATCGCCTCCGCGTGTTGGTTGGTTTAGGGTTGGTCAGGGGAGTGGGTTCTTTGAGGTGGTTTAGTCGCCCGTCCCGGCGGGGGGCTCTCCCCCGTCGGCGGGCGCGGTTTCACTGCCTGTGGTCATATAGCGCTTGAAGGCATCCACAATGTCCGATTCCTTGGTTGCGGACGCTGCCGTTGCAAGGGTTGTCACTGGCGTTTTATCCACCGTCGTGCCCGAAGCCGTAACCACGCCGGACGCATTCTTCGTATCCGCCTTGACCGTCAGCTTGAACACCTTGCCGATGTTCCCGCCGTAACCGGTCGGGGACGTAGGCGCGACTGTCTCCACCAGATAGTAGGTGCCGAAAGGCAGCTTGCCGCTGAAGTAGACGCCGGAGGTGTCGGAGACATAATACTCCATGGGGTTTCCTTCTGCGTCCGTCTGTCCCTCCGTCACTTCGGTCAGGTCTGCCTTCAGGATGTGGAAGTGAGCGCCGGAGAGCAGCTTGACCTCGGTGGTCGTGGCATTGTCCACCTTTTGCAGCATCACCCTGCGACTCAGTGCCGATTCGTTCAGGAAGGTGTAGACCGGGATGACCGTGTCAGTAGTCTTCACCTTGCCATCTGTCGGTACGGTATACTTGCCATCCGTACCCTTCACAAAGCCGTTTGTGGGTGCCGGATCATTGCTCTTCGTCCACACCACATTTCCACCGGCTTCCTTACCGACATAGATGGTAAAGTACCCCTTACCGTTCAGATCGACCATGTACATATCTTCTGCGGGCACGTACTTCTTCGAGTCGATCGTCACGGTGCCCTCTGTGGCATCCGTCAGCGTCTCCTTGATGAAGTACACCGCCGGCGGAATCTTCTCGAACACGGCAAGGCCGTCACCGTAGACTTCCGCGTCGTTGACGGTCGTACCATTGTCAGGCGTAACCTTGATGTTTACCGCATCCGCCTCCGCGATGTCCTTCGATACCGCCTTGGCGTCTCCCTTTACGCCCTTATCCTTGTCCGTCTGCTGGTATGCGACCCAGTCGCTTCCGTCCGTACTCGTCGCCGGGGCGAGTTTGCCGTCCGCGCCCTTCTTTGCGGGCACATAGACGCCGCTGTCCTTGGTCGTTTCCACAGCCATGTACAGCTTAAACTCCGCGTCGTCCAAGGGTTCACCTTCGCCGTCGATCTTCCTGAACACGAAGTCGAAGCCGCCGGTCCAGTAGATGCACGTCCAGGGCTTGCCGGCCTCATCCTTCAGGTCGTCGCCGTCCTGGCCGGTCAGGTAGTCCGCGCCGCAGCCGGTGTTCTCGTCGTCCCAGGCATTGCGGAAGGCATGCATCGTGGTTTCGTCGGAAGCGACGCCAGCCGCAAACACCGCAAACTGCTTGAGCATCTCGTAGTGGTTGTTCTCCTTGATCGCATCCGCTTCCGACTCGCCAGGCTTTTCGGCCGCGACCCAGATGGAACCCGCATCGGAGGTAATCGCGCCGGTCACGACGATGGACGTCGCGGGCTTCGGCGTTGTACCCGTGCCAACGGTGCCCTGATATCCGGCCATGTAGATATCCTGGCGGAACTTCCTGTAATCCTTCTGGCCGTTCTGAGCGTCTGCGGCCAATGCAATGCTCGCAAAGTTACCTATGGGCCTGCCTTCGGAATCCTCGGTAATGATTTCGGAGTCCGCTTCAGCGGCAGCCCGACCCGTACCGCCAAAGCTCGGGCTGCCCTCCAGGTTCAGGGTCGAGCCCTCGTTCAGATAGATGCCCGCACCGTTGGCGGGGGCGGTATTGCCGGTGATGGTGACGGGGGGAGCTGCTGTTGCACCCGCGGCCTTCGTTCCATCCTTCACGGTCACCGTCGCGCCCACGACCGCGTACACCGCGCCGCCGTTGGTGGCCGCGTTGCCGGTGATCGTGCCGCCGGTCATCTCGGCTGTCGCGCCGTTGTCCACATACACCGCGCCGCCGTTGCCGTTGTCCGTTCCGTCGCCGGCTACGCTGGAATTGCGCAGCGTCGCGCCATCGGCAATGGTCAGCTTGCCCGCGGTCACGTTGAAGAGGCCGCCGTTGACAGTAACATTGGCAAACTTTTCCTTGTCGCCGTCGATGATCAGGTTGCTCACCGTCACCGTGTTCGCCGTGTTGATGGTGAACATGGATTCGGCCTCATGCCCCCTTGTGACGGTGGCGCAGGTATACCTCGGGTCGTTTGCCTTAACGCCTGCCGCCGGGGTGTAGAAGTAGCCATCGGTATTACCCTGCTCCTTCTCCGCCGTGGTCATGGTCAGGTCGCGGCTGGTATCATAAGTAATGATTTCAGCTTCCTGGCCGGTCGCTTCATCCTTGCCCTTCAGCGTGTAATCCAGAAGCAGCTTCAGCTTGATGGCGTCGGCCACAGCATAATCCTTGCCATCCTTGTCTGCCAGCACGTCCTTCGCCGCATCAATCGCTTCCTTTATCGTCGCATACACCGCGGGCTCCAGATCCGCGTTCCGGTACAGCAGGTTGTCTGCGCCGTCCGTCAGCTTGACGACGGGCGTGAAGTTCCACACCACCTTCTTCGTGCCGAAGGGGATAGCGTAGATGCCGGTGTCGCGGTCATAGGTGATCTTGTTCAGGTTCTTCTTGATGCCCTTCTTGATGCGCGAATCGACGCCGATCTGGTCGATGTCATCCTCCTTCTCGGTACAGATGCCGATGGCCGCGGTAGAGCTCAGGTCGCCGTCCACCACCAGGCTCTCGTCGCCATAGATGGCCAGGTTGGAGGCGTTGGAACCGGCGCGGTTGTCGGCAATCTTCACCGCGCCCTGCACATGGACGGTGCCGTAAACCTCGCTCTCCTTCCCCGCTTCGTCGGTGACCGTCTTTCCGGCCAGGTATACGCCGCCGCCGTTGTCCTGCACAGCCACGCCATTGCCGGTGATGGCCGCCGAGCCGGACATGGTCAGCGCGCCGCCCGCGTCCACATAGACGCCGCCGCCTCGGGCGGTGTTGGCCGTGGCGCTGTTGCCGGTGACGGCCGCCGAGCCGGACATAGTCAGCGTCGCTGCCCCTTCGAGGGCCACGCCGCCGCCGTTGGCTGTTGCACTGTTGTTGGCGACAGACGCCTTGCCGGACATGGTGACATTGCCCTCCGCGTAGACGCCGCCGCCGTTGGTGGCCGAGCCGCCGGAGATGGCGGTCCCGCCGCTGAGCGTCAGCGTGCCCGCGTTGGAATTATTATGCTGGTACACGCCGCCGCCCTTGACCGTCGCGGTGCAGTTTTCCACTTTCACCCCGTTCAGGTCGTTGCTTGCAGCGTCGGTATAGATGCCGCCGCCAAAGCCGGTAGAATCGCTGTTGCCGGTGGCATTGCAGCCGGTCAGCGTCGTGCTGGTTACGTTGAGTGAATTGATGCCAGCGCCGTAGTGGTATACCGCGCCGCCTGTGGCGCCTTCACAATCTGCAAAGCTGGATGCGCTGATTTCCACGGTCTTGACTTTCGTGGCGATGGCGCCGCCGCCGGAGCCAGAAGTCTTGGTCTGTTTGCAGCGGGTAAATGTGCAGCCGGCCACGTTCATGCTTGAACCTGTGCCCGAGTAGTTCTGCCGGATGCCGCCACCGATGCCACTATCGCCTTCTGCGGTGCAATCCGTGAAGGTCGTTTTATTCGCGATGACTTCCTTGGCGTAGGTATAGATGCCGCCGCCGCTGGTGTTGGCCGTGCAATCTTTAAATTCGGTGTTCGACACTTTGAGGGTCGGGGGATACACAGGATCCTGACCGTCCCCAGAGTACATCTGAGACAGGCCCGCACCGTAATCCGCCTTGCAATCTGTGAAATTCACGTTGTCCAGCGTGAGGTTTTGGGAAACGGTATACAGGCCGCCGCCGTACTTTTCCCCGCCGGTCGCCTGACAATTGGTCAGGTTCAGCCGACTGACGGACAGGTTCGCGATATTGCCGGCATAGATGCCGCCGCCGTGGCTGACGGACGTGCAGTTCGTGACGTTCATCGGCCTTGCCGAGCTGCCCTTGACGGTCAGCGTGCCCATGGTGTAGACGCCGCCGCCGGAGCCCTGGGCCGTGCAGCCGGAGATGGTGCCGCTGTTCAGCGTCAGCGTAGTGTCCGCCGTGGCATAGATGCCGCCGCCGTTCTCATTTGCGGTATTGCCGACAATGCTGCCGCCGGAAACCCTCGCGCTGCCGCCATTCAGGTAAATCGCGCCGCCATTTTCGGATGCCGTATTGCCAGCATCGCCAGCATCGCTCTGTGTTCCGCCGATTGTGCCGCCGGACACCGTCACACTGCCGCTGGCCGAATAGATCGCGCCGCCATTCTTCGCGCTGTTTCCGGCGATGCTGCCGCCGGACACCGTCGCGCTGCCGCTGCCGATACAGATCGCGCCGCCGTTGGTCGCGCTGTTTCCGGCGATGCTGCCGCCGGACACCGTCACACTGCCGCTGGCCGAATAGATCGCGCCGCCATTGGTCGCGCTGTTTCCGGCAATGCTGCCGCTGGACACCGTCACATTGCCGCTATCCATGTAGATCGCGCCGCCGTTTCCATCGGTCGCCGCATTGTTTCTAATTTCGCCGCCGTTCACGTTCAGCGTGCCGCTGGCCATGGCGATCGCGCCGCCATATATCGCGGTATTTCCCGTCACGACGCTGCCATTGTTGATGTTCACCCGGACGTTGTTCTCGGCATAGATCGCGCCGCCGTTGTCGGCCCTGCCGCCGGTGAGCGTCGCGCCGTTTCCGACATTCAGCGTGCCGTCCTGAACGCTGAGTATGCGGCCCTTCTCATTGCCGCCCAGCGTCAGGTTTTCAACCGTCAGGATGCCATGGGACTTGATCATGCTGTCCGCGTTTTCAAATGTACGGGTGATGACGGCACTCTCGTTATTACCGGTATAGATGAAGGTATCGCCCTCGTCCAGCGTCTTGGCTTTCAGGTCGGTCTCCGCCGTGGTGAAGATCACCGCGCGCCGCGCCGGCTTGACTTCCTCCGCCGTCAGGTCATAGTCCCGCAGCATCTTCAGCTTCACCGCCGCAGTGCTGCCGAAGGTCTTTCCGTCCTTCGTATACAGCGTGCCTTCCGTGGCCTCAAAGCCCTCCTTCAGCGTCGGATAGACTGCGGGGGCCAGCACGTCCCTGCCGTTGACGGTCACCTTCTTGTAGAGCAGGTGGTCGTTGGTATCCGTCAGCTTGCAAACCGCGTCGACCCAGTAGATGAGCCCGTCATCCTTGCTCTTGCTCACGCCGTGCAGGGCCTGGGTCCTGTCGTTGATGAAGCACTGGGCCTTGGCATGTCCTTCGTCGCCGAAGGTGCCGAAGGGCGTGTTGAAGGTGCCGTGGCCGCTGACGTAATCGTCCGTCACGTATACGCCGATGATGCCGCCCGCCAGGCCGGCCTGGGCCGTGTTGATGACGCCGTTGGCATCCGCGCTGAGCACCACGTTCTTCTGGACGCCGCCGCTCAGGTTGTCGAACACCACGGGACTGCCGGAGAAGGTGAGCCTCGCGCTGGCGTCCGCCGTGTTGATCGCGCCGCCGTTAGCGTCGCTCGCCCCGTTGCCGGTGATGCTGCCGCCGGTCATGGACAGTCTGGCAGCTTCCGCCAGATACACCGCCGCGCCGCTGGCAGCCGCGTTGCCGGAGAGGGTACCGCCGGAAACGGTCAGGCTGGCGTTGCGCTCCAGATGCACCGCGCCGCCGTTTTGCGTGGCGTTATTGCCACTCAGGGTTCCGCTTTCAATGCTTGCGCTGGCGTTCGGGGCCACGACCACCGCGCCGCCGTTGAGGGCGGTATTGTCGCGCAACGCCGCATTGCCGGTGATGGTCAGCATGCCATCGCCGCCGATCTTGATCGCGCCGCCGTTGTCCGTGGCCTGGTTGCCGGTGTACGTGCCGCCGTTGATCGTCAGGGCAGATTCATTGTCCTCGTCGGACAGCACGGCCACCGCGCCGCCCTCATTGGCCTCATTGCCGGTAAAGGTGTCGTTCGTCAGGGTGAGATTGCACTTCTCGCCGGTTCGAATGGCGCCGCCGCGATAGCTGGCGGTATTTCCGGTGAACACCGCGTTTTTTATGGTCAGCTCCAGCACATTCTCGGCACCCTTCGTACCGGTCACGCCGATGGCGCCACCGTTGCCCTTGTTTTTCGCCGCAGATGTGGCCGAATTCCCGGTGAACTGGGCGTTCCTGATGCTCACCGTGCAACCGGGAGCGATGGCAATCGCGCCGCCGTCCGCCCCGGTCTTTTCAGAGGAGCGTTTGTTCTCAGCCGCGTTGCTGCGGAATATCGCGCTTCTGTTGGCGCCGCCGTCAATGGTCAGGTGTGCGCCATTCTCCAGCAGGATCGCGCCGCCCTTGATGTCGTTGTCATCGGCGCTTGCGGCGTCCGCCGTCTGCCTGAAGTTCTGCAGGATCGTGCTGCTGCCGATGGTCAGGGACGCGCCCGGTTTCACCTGCAGCGCCCTGCCGTTGAACTGATCCTTCTGGCCGTTCAGGTTGATGTTCTGCAGGGTCAGGCTGGCGCCGTCCGATACGGTGATCAGCGCGCCGGCGTTGCTGTCGCTGGCGTTGACCTCGGAATAGCCGCGCTTGAGCTCCGCCCTGGCGGTGTCGCCGGTGCGGGTGGTGGCGAAGATGTACTTGTCTTTGTTCACCGTCTTTTCCGCCGTGGTCAGCGTCAGTGGGCGCGCGCCTTCGTAGATGATAGGCGCTTCTATGGTGAAGTCCTTCAGCGCCTTCAGCTTCAGTTCACGGGGGTTCACTGCATTTCCGTTCGCGTCGTACAGGGTGGGCTGCTCCGCAGCCGCGAAGCCCTCCTCCAGGGTGGCATAGATCGCCGGCAGCAGGGTTTGGCCGTCGCGCCCGCGGATATAGAGCAGATTGTCCGCGCCATCGGTCAGCTTGCAGACGGCGTCCCTGTTGCGGATATAATAGTAATCCTCGCCCCCGAACTCTATCACCGTGCACAGGCTATCGGTCCCGTCATCCTTCAATTCGCTCAGTTCAAACTGGGTCGCTTTCCCCTGTTCGGGCTTTTGCACCTCGAGCTTGAACACCCGGTCCTCTTCCACGTAGAAGTTGATTCGGTTGTTGCCATTGCGCTCGGGATAGGCGGTCTCCTTGAGGTAGTAAGTGCCCACGGGCAGCTCGCGGAAGTAGACCACGCCCTTGGGAACGTTGGTATTGTCCTTCCTCTTGTAGGCTGCCGTGCCGTCGGCGGACTTCACCGGAGGAAGTTCATCGTCCTTTTCCCCGGTGCGAGACCAGACCTCTGTGCAGGCTTCATCTGCGTAGACCGTAAATTCCGCATTCGGCAGCGCTTCCCCGGCGCTGTCCACCTTCAGGAAGTACGCCTCGTAGTCGCTGCGAATGTTTTCAATGCCCGCGGTGGCGCTGGCGAGGTTCTTGCTGACGTCCGCCTTGCCGTCCGCACCCAGCGCGAAGATGCCGAAGAACCTGCCGGCATCGGTGGTGTGCCTTGCGACAAGTGTGGCGGCATCGGGCACATTGAGGGGGCCGGATGTCCATAGTTCACTGGGATTGGTTCCGGGACTCAGGAACGGAGAGCCAACCAGCACCAGATAGACGGTGCCGTTCTCCCGGAAGCTATCCGGCACGACCGTCTCCTTCATGTAGTATGCGCCAATGGGCACGGAGACAAAGTCCACCACGCCCTTGTCCAGCGGATTGCCCTGAGCGTCGGTATACGCATCGCTGCCGTCCGCAGAGGTGGCACTGACCAGCGCCGAAGACTCTTCCACATCAGTATAGTCGTCATTGGCCTCAGTGAAGAGGGTGAATACCGCGTCGCCAACCGGCACGCCCTTGTTGTCCTTCTTATTGAAGGAGATGTTGTACATCTTGCTCCAATAGACCTTTTTGCTATCCTGTCCTGGCATACGCACGCCAGCCAGATACTCGCCGTTGGAGCAGTTGGTGGCGCTGTCAGCCAACGCGTTGCGGAACAGGTTCAGGCTCGCCTCGGGAACATCCACCGCGGTCATCGCAAACTGTTCATTTGCCCCATCATGCCTGGTGTGCTCCGGCCAGACCCAGATGGTATCGCCGGTCAGTTCACCGGTCACCTGTATGGACGTCGCATCCGCATTGCCATACCCCACCAGATAAATGTCCTGGCGCACATAGTCGAGGTTGCCGCCGTTGACAATTCTATCATTGACAAGGTTGTTCTTGCTGAACTTCGGGATGCCGGACAGGTTCAGCCTGCTGCCCTCCGCCAGGTAGATGCAAGCGCCCTTGTCCGCGTCGACGACCGAGCCGTTCAGCGTGGTATAGCCATTCTGCGTAAACTCCGGGCTGCCGGTGAGGTTCATCGTCACGCCGCTCTTCAGGTAGATCGCGCCGCCCTGATTGGCATAGCATTTGCTGATCTTGGTACCATCCTTGATCTCCAGGGTGCTGCCAGAGGTTTCCATGTAGACCGCGCCACTTTGTTTCAGAGCTGTACAGGAGTCAAAGGAGGTCTTGCTGTCATCCCCGTCCTGAATGGTGAGGGTCTTGTTTCTGCTGTAGATCGCGCCGCCGATGCCGTCCGTACGGCTGACGGAGCAGTTTTCGAATGTGGTGCCGGAGATGATCGTGGAAGCCGCATCGTTGTTATTCTCGCAATACAGCGCGCCGCCATGGTTGAAAGCCGTGCTGTTCTTAAAGCTGCATCCGCTCACCTCAACCGTCTTGGCCAGGGTAGACACCGAGCCGCCGTAACAATACTTGGTATTGGTGCCGGTGGTTCCGCAATCCTCAAAGGTCGTGTCAGTGATCGTCGTCTTGACCCTGTTTGCGGTTTCCGAACCGTGGTTGATCGCGCCGCCGCTGGACAGCGAATGGCAGTTGTTGAACGTGCAGTGTTCCACCGTCAGGTTGGCAACCTTGCTGGTCACAGCGCCGCCATAACCCCATTGCGCGCCGGCAGTCGTCCTGCAGTTGTCAAAGGAGCAGTAACTCAGGGATGTCGTTCCGGTGCCTTCATTGTTGTGGTAGAACGCGCCGCCCTCATTGCCGGCGCTGCAATTTACGAACCGGACACCTTTGACGGTCGTCTGAGTGCCGTTGACGCAAACCGCACCGCCTCTGATCGCCGTGCAATTGGTGAAAAGCGTGCCGGGCTTGTCAATGTCTTCACTATCGCAGTTGATCGTCAGAGAAGTCGCGTGGATCGCGGCGCCGTTGCCCTGATTCGCAACAACACAGCCAATGAACTGTACGCCCGCGGCTTCCTTTTTCGCGTCGTAGGAGCCGTTGATCGTCATGGACGCGGTGCCTCCGACAAAGATCGCGCCGCCGCCCGTCGTCTTATCGCCCGTCGTGAAATAGCCATACTGTACGGTCGTGCCGCTGTTGATGATCAGCTGTCCGGCGGTCGCGTTGATCAGCCGGTAGTCGCCCCGAGTGGCCGTCTTGTTCTTGCGCCCGTCCAGGGTGATGTTTTCCAGCTGGAAGGTGGCGTTGGCATTGTTCAGATAGAACAGCTGGTTATTGCTGTTGGTGCGGGAGATGGTGCAGACGGTGCCCGGCGTGCCGCGATAGGGGTGTTTCCCGTCGGGCTCATTCACACCGGCTGTGGTCAGCGTGACGTTAGCCGCGGGGAAGTTGGAAATCTGCGCGTCCTGTTGAATGCTATAGCTCTCCTCCAGCATCTTGATATAGACCGCCTTGCCGGTTTCGCCGTTTGCATCCTTGACCTGTGTGAAATCACTCAGCGCCAGCGTCAGCTTCTGGTAGACCGCGTCCCTGCCATTGGTCTTCTTGAGGGTGTTGCCCTGGGCATCCGTGATCTTGCACAGATAACGTCCCCAGTAGATATAGCTGTTGTCTGTACCCCCGTCATAGCCGAACAGTTCATCGTTCCGGTCGTTGAAGAAGCAATCCAGATTGTCACTGCCCTTATTTTCACCATTGTCAGCGCCATGGGTGCCGAACACCTTGCCCTCGGTGCCGCGCCGTTCAAACACGCTGTCCGGCACATAGATGCCGATGTGGGCATTTGCGCCGAGGCCGTTAGCCGTGGTCTGGACGACGGTCATGTATTTATCATCATTATGGTTTCTATGCATCACCACGTCGTGGTCATATTCAGTATCCGCGCTGCAGGTGTTGTTCTCGACCTTCGTGTTGCCCTCAAAATACATCCTGCTGCCATCGCCGCCTACGAGCGCGCCGCTGTTGATGTCGGATACTTCATTGCCGGTGATGCTGATCCCGGAGAACGTTGCCGCGGCATTGTTCTCCAGATAGACAGCGCTGCCGTTCTTTGCCGCGCAGCCGGTGATGGAGCCATCGACGATCTTGGCATTCGTGACTGCCGTATCCAGATACACCGCGCCGCCATTGTTATTCGCCGCGCAGCTGTCAATCGTCAGATTTGTCAGCGTCACCTCGTTGTTGGCCCGCGTCCAGATCGCGCCGCCGTTCAGGTAGGCGCTGCATCCGGGATTGGATTCATCGCCGGTATGGTCCGGATCGGCGCTGAACTTGCAGTTCAGAATCGTCGCATACTTCTGGGTCGAATCACCCCTGCTGTTTCGATAATGGTATACAGCGCCGCCATTGCTGGCAGAGGAGCTGCAGCCATAGAAATTGCAGTTGCTGATCTCCAACGTCTCATGGGAAGAAAGCAGCGCGCCGCCGCCGTTCTTCGCCATGCAGTCTTTGAAGGTGCTGCCCGTAATCGTCGCCTTGCTGCCGCCGCCCTGACCGCCAAGGTGCAGCGCGCCGCCCTCTCTCAGAGTGGAGACGCAGGCCTCAAAATAGCTGTTCGTCACCGTTACGGCCTTGGTCTTGGCATTGATGCCGCCGCCATAGTGCTGCACCGCAGCCATATCATAACGATCTTCCGCGCGGCAGCGGACAAAGCGGCAGTTGTCAATCGTCAGGCTTGAATTGGCCCACACCGCCGTATAACTGCTGCCAAAGTAGTTGTTGACCGCGCCGCCCTCCTTGCCGGCCCAGCAGTCGGTGAAGTTGGTGTTGGTGAAGGACATGCAGGGCAAATAGCACTGGATCGCGCCGCCGCTGCCGTTGTTCGTTCCGCTGGAGCACTCCGTAAAGGTGCTGCCGGTGATGGACAGTTTGGTTGCGCTTTTGCTGTTATCATCCTGATAGACCGCCAGCGCGCCGCCCTGAGCCTTGCAGTTGCACTTGTCAAAATCGCAGTTGTTGATGCTGACCGTTGAATTGTCAACCGTTTCCGTGTACTTGACATATGCCACCACAGCGCCGCCGCCGCAGAGGGAATCGCAGGTGTCAAACGTACATGCCGAAACCGTCAACCCTTTGACCTTATAGCCATTGATCGCGCCGCCGCCATAGCCGCTGGTCGAAGCGCTACTTCCCGTCCTGGCGCTGCACTCGATGAACCTGCAGCCCTTGACGGTCACAGAATAGTTATAGCTCAGGGCCGCGAAAATAGCGCCGCCGTCGCTTCCGTCTCCCGTTCCATTATTATAATTCGCGACGCAATTCTCGAAGATGATGCCGGGGTTGTCTTTATTCTCGCCGCCATCAATGAGAAGATCTTTCCCTCCGCTGTAGTAAATCGCTCCGCCATCCTGTTTTTCTGAGAAGCATTCTTCAAAGCGAATGCTTCCCCCTGTTCCCGTGACATTCAGCGTACCGCCCGTCACGCAGATCGCGCCGCCCTGATAGGCGCGGAGGTTGGTGAACAGGCCCGCCTTCACATTCAGCGTGCCGTTGGTCATGTAGATCGCGCCGCCCCGGCTGTTGTTGCCGTCGTCATAGGCCGCAAATTCGCAGTTGCGCAGAACCGTCCCCGTGTTGACGTTGAGAATGCCTGAAGCATTGCTCATATAAATCAGACCGCCGTTTGCAGCCTTGGCGATTTTCACGCCTTTTTCGCTGCCGCCGTCCAGAATGATTTCGGTCAGCGTAATATTGCTGTTGGCATTGCTCAGCGTGAAGCAGTTCACGCCGGCCCCGGCTGTAGACCTGTAGATGGTGCTGCGCGTGCGCACGCCGACATAGGGGAATTCGCTATCGTCCTTCTTCGCGGTGGTCAGCGTCATGGTCTTGGCCGGGAAGGCGATGGCCGAGGTCTCTTTGAGGGTATACTCGTCGATCAGCAGCTTCACCACCGCGGCATCTGTCGCGTTTGGATATTTCGCAAAGGCGTCTGCCAGCGTCATATAGACGGCCTTTCTGCCGTTACCGTCGGAAAGCGTACTCCCTTCGTCGTCCGTGATCTTGCACACGCCGCTGATGAAGTCTATTGTCCCATTCCCATCGACCGAATCGATGGTAAAGCAACGACTGTCGGCGGTGTCCGCGTCCACATAATCAGCGGACAGCGCCTCGGTGCTGTAAAGCCGCTTGTCGGGGGCCGTCATGCGCACGACAAGCTTCGCGCCGTTAGGCACGCTCAGTTCTTTTGTGGTATTTCCGGACAGCTTGAATTCCGCCATACCCCTGTCGTCAGTGGTCAGGCCTTCGGCCAGCACAGCGCCGCTGATGGCCTTGCCGCCGCGGCTGATCAGGGTCGCGGTGTAGGTGAATTCATCATTGCCGCTGGAGACATCGTTGTGGACGGTCACGGCATGGGCGTCGCGCACGTTGGTGACCGTCAGGGTGATGTTGTGGCCCCAGGGCTGGCCGTTGCCGTTCAACGTCGATACAGTATAAGTATCGCCGTCTATTACACCACCATGGAAAGCATCTGTGCTTCCCGACACGGTCGGCACGAAGCTTGAGAATACATAGCCGTCGCCGTCGTTCTCCGCCTCCCATACCTTGAGAACCTCCCACTTTGCAAGGTCGTGGGTGGCATAGATCGATATGGTATGGCTCTCGCCGTCCTTGATGCTGAAGGACGAGGGATCGCCGGTGGGCTCTGTGTCGTGCTCTGTGATGTAGTAGTTGAAGACGAAGCGCTTGTCCGGGTCCGCCTTGCCGTTGACCACCTTTTTGACGGTGACGCTGAACACCTCGGCATTGATCCAGGAGGTGTACAGGGTGATGTCTCCGGTCACCGCCGCGTTGAAATTATAGCCGGGCACAACGCCCTTGCTGTCGTAGGTCTGAGGGGTATCCTGATAATCTTGACTCGTCGTCCAGCGCAGGAACGCATGGCTTACCCCTCCCCCATAGCTCGGGTTTGCGGGATACCGCACGGTATCGCCACAGATGACCGTAGCGGTGTAAGCACTATTCCCCTGTGGCACATAATAGTCGTTCCTGGTATCATTCCAAACGTGCCCGGTGCTCACGTCGAAGGTGACCTTGGCCGTCTTCGCATAGATCGCGTAGAGGGTCGTATCCTTCACGATCTCATTGAAGAAGCTGAAGCAGTTGTCCCGGGCATTGTCGATCTCAGAAACGGTTTTGAAGGTCTTCTCTCCGCCATCCGCCCGCACATCCGTCCAGCCGATGAACACATAGCCCTCCGGCGGGGTGGGATCCGTGGGCTGCACGGCAGTTGAGTGGTTTTCGACCCACTGCTCATACCGGTTTGCGCCATCCACCTTGGTGAAATCTTCACTTTCCGGATTCGTCCATGTGCCACTGCCGTAATCAAAGGTCACCTTCCTGTACCGGCCCCAGATGGCATAAAGGTCCAGCGGTCCGGTCACCACAGTGCTGAAATCATAGAGATGGCTGGTGACATTCTCGTCAACGGTATGCTTTTCCTGCGCGAACGTCTTATCCGTCGTCCAGCCCAGGAAGCGCACACCGTCCACCGAAGGCCAGACCGGGTCCGGCGCAGGCTTGGCGACGGCCTTGCCCGCGTCCATGGCGTACTGATAGACCTGCCGACGTCCGTCCTTGTCGTGGTATTCCTCCATCTCCGTGGTCCACGCGCCGCCGTTGACGTCGAAGCTCACTAAAAGCTGCTCGGTGAAGGTGACGGTGGAATCCGTACCGCCGAATCTGAGCTGGCCGCTCACTGCAAAGGCTTCCTGATCGTAGATGCGCTGAATTGCCGGGTCGGCATATTCGTGGTAGGAGGGCTCATTGGTAACCGTATAGAAATAACCATCCCTGGGGCCATTGCCCTTAACCGTGTATTTCTGGATATAGCCTTCACCGTATTCATGCTCGACTTCCAGGAGTATGCGCTCTCCCGGCGCAATGCTGAACGTAGCCCAATTATTCGTCAGAGGTACGAGGGTCTGCTCGTCCTGCGCTTCATTGACGCGATAGACCTTCGTCTTCTTTTCGATATAGACCTGCACATTCTCAAGCGTCGCGGAAGTGAGATTCTTCAAAACCAGGCCAACCAACTGATTGTTGGTGAACGCGACGGTCACATCCGACGAAACGACAAACTCATCACTTGTCGCCACAACCTCGGGATTGTTCCCATGCTTCATCTTGGTTTCATAGCCTACAATGAAGGTCTCATCAACCGTCAGCGTCGCCCCATAGGGCACGGTCAGTTCCTTCTGCTGGCCCGTCGCCAGTTCAAACGTCTGCACGCCATCGGTAAAGTCGTTGTCGTCGTAATCTTTTTCCGCCCCATCCGTCACCGTGGCCGTGTAGGTAAACGGCACCACATTGCCGGAATAGCCGTTGACCTTGTTCGTCACAGTCACCTTCTGCGTCCTGCGGGTGTTGGTGAAGGCAATGCTCCTGTGATTCTCCGTCACCGGGTTGAGCTCAATCGTCGTCCCGGTCACAGCCGCCGCGCCATTCAGGGAATAGGTGGTATCATACCATTCAGCATGATTGTTGTTGGCATCCGTTTCTTCGACGGTCAACTTCGCCCCCTCGGGGATGGTCAGCGTGACGCGCTTGACCTCGGTATCATTCTCGATGAAGCTGAAGGGGATGACAGCCTGACCATTTTCATCTGTCGTAATACTCTTTGTCGGGTCCGTTTTATCCTCGTACATCACATAGTACGCGGCAGGCGTGCCACCCTCTCGAATCAGCGTGACGGTGAAGATATAATTCTCCACCTTCGACACCTTGCCCGCCAGTGCCTTGCTCAGCGTGATGTCGGTCACCCTGCGCTCGTTGGCAAAGGTGATGGCCGCCCCGTCGTCCGTCACGTCAAATTTGAAGCGATTCTCGCTGGCATCGCCGTCCGCGATGGGCACGCCTTCCCCCTCTTTGGGCATGGTGACAGCGGAGGCCGTGATCCGGTAAGCGGGATTCTCAGTCTCCGTAATCGTCATGGTCGCGCCGACAGGGGCCTGGAAGTTTTTGACGACTTCCGCCGCGTTGGTCGGCGACAGGGTCAGCTGCGCCTCGCCGCTATCGTCTGTGACGATGCCCTCCGCAAGGGTAAAGCCCTTGACTGCCGTACCGTCCGCCTCGGCCAGCTTCACGGTGAAGTTAAAGTCAACTGTATCCGTATTTCCCAACAGTCGGTCGGTCAGCGTCTTGGTCAGCTTCACATCCGCCAGCCGGCGGGTGTTGGTCACGGTGATGGCGCTGCTTCCCTCCAGCGCGAACGCGCCATTTTCATCGATGGCCACAGCTGCGCCGGTCTCCGTATTCCTGCCCACATACGTCGGCGTGTAGTTGGACGCTGTTTCCGCGATGGCAAAGTCGCCCGTAGGCAGCGGGGAGACGGTAATCGCACTACCCGCCTTTACGCCCCTCAGAACGATGGTGCCGGG
This sequence comes from Clostridia bacterium, assembly GCA_045601625.1. Taxonomy (GTDB): domain Bacteria; phylum Bacillota; class Clostridia; order Christensenellales; family Aristaeellaceae; genus UBA2862. Next base: position 34,582 of record JAZSAA010000114.1, read on the forward strand.
GCGGCTGGCCGTCGCGCGTGTGACAACGTAGTCCACGGTGCCGTCGATGATATAGTTGGTCTTCTTGATGGCGTCGGAGGTCAGCGTGATGATAAAGGTGTCGTTCGGATTCGCGCCGATGGGATCGAGCGCTTTATTGACCGTCAGCGTCAGGCCGTCCCAGACCACATTGGTGCCGGTGCCGTCCTTCAGCTTGCCCCGGTAGCCGTACAGGTCGTTGACAAAGCGACTGAGGGTACCCTTGTCCTCAACCTCATAGGCGACGTTGGCGAACTGCTCGCCGATCTCCCGGTGGCCGGCCATGGCCGTCACGCCGATGTGGGCATTGTTGCCCAGGCCCGGCACGGGAACGGTCACCACGTTGTCGCTGTCCGCGCCGATGTAGAGGTTCGCCGCAGCGTTCTGGTTGTTCTTATTGCCGTAAATCACCGGGTTCCCGGAAAGGTTGACCGCGGCGGTGAGGTCGCCGATGACCACCGCGCCGTCCTCGGCCCCGGTATTGCCCGCGATGCTGCCGCCGGTCATGGTCATAACGCCGCTGGCCGGGATATACACGGCCGAGCCGCTGGCAGCCGTGTTGCCGGTGATGCTGCCGCCGGACATGGTCAGGGTACCGGCGTTGTAGATCGCGCCGCCCTGGCCGTTGACGTCGGAGTTGCGCAGCACGGTTTCCGCGCCAAGGGTAAGCGCGCCGGTGTTGTTCACCAGACCGCCATTGCCTTCGACGGTATATCTGTCCTTCGCGCCGTCCAGCACGATGTTGTCCAGCTTCAGCGCGCCCGCGTTTTTGAGCATGCTGTCGCTGGCACCGCCCCGGGTGATGACGGCGGTGTCGGTGTCGTCGGTTCGGTCGGTGTGGAAGCCGAGGGTGTCGAAGGTGGACGCCGTAGTCAGGGCGATGTTCTCGCCCTCCTGCACATCAAAGTCATCCGTGTCGGGCTTGACATAGTCCTCCAGCATCTGTATGGTGGCCACGCCGCCGACGTAGGCGGCTTCCGGATTCTCCCGGATGTATTTCAGAGCGCTGCTCAGCGATTCGTAGGCATGGTCTCCGAGCTGCCCGTCCACCACCTTGCAGATGACGTGCAGGGTGTTGGTGTAGGTCAGGGTGGCGTTATTGGTTTCAGCCGTTACATCAAAGGTGAAGGTTCTGCCGTCGTCCGTTGTAGAACCACTGATTTCAGCGGATTCAGCTTTCACCCCGTATTCCTGATTGTAGGTCTCGGTCACCGTCGCGGTGACGCCCACCGGGAGGTCCAGCGCAATGCTGTGCTCGGGCTTCAGTGTGAAGGTCACCTTGCCGTCCCAGTCGGTGGTCAGTCCGTCTGCGACGGTATAGCGGCGGATCGGGCGGCTGTCCTTGTTCAGCGTCAGGGTGAACTCAAAGTCCTTTTCTGTGGCTTCGGCACGGGGGTCGTCCTCAAGCCTGGCCTTTTTCACGGTAAGCCTTGAGATCTGCGGCGCGACGGGGTTCCAGATGTTCACGGTCTCGTCCATATCGCCGTCGAAGTAGTACCTCTCCTCGCCGTAGTTCGGGACGGTCTCAACTACATAGTAGTAATAGGGATTGCCGCTGTTATCCTGCTTTTCCAGATCGGAGATGGTCTTTGTCCAGCCATCCGCATGTCCGAAGGTAAGGTTATCCCTTTGGCCGTCGCGCACCTTGGTCAAATGAT
>JAZSAA010000115.1:0-6706 GCA_045601625.1 Clostridia bacterium
TCCGGTGACAATAGCCTGAGGGATCCACCTGTTCCCATCCCGAACACAGAAGTTAAGCCTCAGCACGCTGATAGTACTTGGCTGGAAACGGCCCGGTAGGGTAGGTCGTCGCCGGATCTCATCGAGAGTCATTCGTTTGAATGACTCTCTTCTTTTGCACAAAACAATGTTGATTTTATACATGATTAGCGGATGACGCTTCCAAACATTTTGCCTGAATATACATTTCATAATGGATTTCGTCAATGACGCAGGAAAAGTCATATTCATTTGATAAAATATAATAGTATAGGTATAGAACAAGATCCGGGAGTGCTGCATTCATGACGATGAAATATCGCTGCTGCCTGTTCGATTTCGACGGTACTGTGGCCGATACGGGTGAAGGAATTCGCAGGAGCGTGGCCTACAGTCTCGAAAGGATGGGTTTTTCCGCGCTGCCGGAGGCGACCCTGTGCCGCTTCATCGGCCCGCCGTTGCACGACAGCTACAAGGCGTATTGCGGGATGTCCGACGATGAGGCGGATGCCGCGATCGTGTGCTATCGGGAGCGTTATGTGGACATCGGCCTGTATGAATCGGAGCTGTATCCCGGCATGGCCGACCTGCTGAAAAGGCTGCATGACGCCGGGGCTTATGTGGGCATCGCCTCCGCGAAGCCCCAGTTCATGCTGGAGCGCTTGGCCGGGCGTTATGAGATCGACCCGTATCTGGACACCATCGTGGGCGTCGGACTGGACCGGCATTCCGCCGACAAGCGGGACCTGATCCTCCGCGCGCTGCCGGAGGGCATTGACCCGAAGCTGGCGTGCATGGTCGGGGACCGCCGCTTCGACATCGAGGCGGCCTGCGCCCTGGGGCTTGGCGCAATCGGCGCAAATTACGGCTATGCCCTTCCGGGCGAGCTGGTACAGGCCGGGGCAAAGGCGGTCTTCAACAGCGTGGAGGAACTCGCCGGTTACCTGACATTCGATTGAGACGGCAATGTGATATTGTGGGCGCCGCGGCGTCAAACGACGCCTGTTGAACTCGCGTATGTGAACCCAGAGGGGCAAATTTACGTCAAAGGGACAGGCTGATCGAAGGCGAATAGTCGCCGATTCATAGATAGAGATTCCACACGGGTGAACGAGGGGTGAAAACAATGGCGTATGAAAATCTGTGCATGTACTGCTTTGAGGACATGGATGGCAAGACCACCTGTCCCCATTGCGGCAAGGATTCCCGCGCCGCGGTGCCGCAGATTCAGATGCTGCCGGGGTCGCAGGTCTATCACGGCCGCTTCCTGGTGGGCCGCGCGTTGGGCCAGGATGCCACGGGCATCGTCTATTCGGCCTTTGACACAAAAAAGGAAAATCGCTTGCGCATCCGCGAATACCTGCCCAGGGATTGCGCCGAGCGCCTGAACGACGGCGCGGTCGTGCCTGTGGCGGGCATGGAGGACCAGTTTGAGGCGGGCCTTAAAAAGCTGCGCGCCAGCGTTGAAAACGTGGAGGACCCCCGAAAGCGCCACTTCTTCTTCGAGGAAAACGGCACGGGCTATATCGCCCAGCGCAAGTCCGCCTCCGCGGCTGCGGAGCAGGACCGCGAGCCGGAGGAGGAAGAGGAGCGCGGCGGCAGGGGCAGGGTGCTGCTGTTCGCCGGCATCGCGGTGGCGGTGCTGGTGGTGGCCGCCGTGCTGCTGATCACCGTGTTCAACGGGGCGACGACGTCCGGCCGGGACATCACCCAGAGCCCCACCCTCGATCCCAGCCAGGTTTGGATCCCCGTCACCACGCCCACGCCGACGCCCTATGTTGCGCCGACGTTTGCCGCGCTGGTGGACCCGGAGCTCTCCTGGATGGACTATACCTATGATGGCGACGTGGAGCAGGAGTACCAGCAGGCGCAGCGCGCCTCGGCGACGCCCACGCCTACGCCGCTTCCCACAGTCGGTTCGTCGGGCACCCAGCGCTACAGGCTGGTGAACGGCGATTCCAGCCGGGACGAGATCCGCGCGCTGCAAAAGAAGCTGTATGAGCTGGGCTGGCTGGAAAAGAGCCAGGTCACCGGCAAGTATGACGCCGCCACGCGCCAGGCCGTCAGGGATTTCCAGGCCTATGTGAACGACCATTACAAGCCCAGGGAGAAGCTGAGCGTGGACGGCGCGGCGGGCCCCAAGACCCAGCAGTGGCTCTACGAGGCCGGCGCGACCAGGCCGACGCCCAAGCCCACCCCGAAGGTGACGCCCAAGCCGGACGACGATACCGTGGACGAATCCTCCCCGGCGACCCTGGTGCGCAGGGCCCAGAGAAAGCTGATCGCGCTGGGCCTGCTGCCCGAGGGCTCCGCCGACGGCAGCTACGGCGCGTCCACCGTGAAGGCGGTGCGCAGCTTCCAGAAGCGGGTCAACGAGATCGCGGGGTATGACGTGCTGGAGGTCACCGGCAAGCTGGACGCCCTGAGCCTGGCCTTCCTGGATTACTACGCGGAGGAGTGGGACAGCCTGCGCAAGGCGACGGCCGAGCCCACCGAAAAGCCCAAGCCCACCCGTAAGCCCACCCCCACGCCCACCACCAGGCCCGTGGAGGTGCTGGAGGGCGTGATCAACGGCAAATCGACCAAGGCGGAAATCCGCAAGGTCCAGCAGCTGCTTGTGGACATCGGCATGCTGCCCGGCGGTGGCGCAGACGGCGTTTATGGCAGCGCCACCATCTCCGCTGTGGCGGACTTCCAGCAGTGGGTGAACGACCAGCGGGGCGAGGAAACCCTCTCCGTGAACGGCGAAGTGGACCAGATGACGCTGCTCTACCTGCAATACTGCAAGGATCACGGCATGATGCCCTATGGCACCCCGACGCCCAGGCCCACTCAAAAGCCGACCCCGAAGCCCACGATGAAGCCGACGCCCCTGCCGACGGAGCAGCCCGCCGCGCTTGATGTGGATATCGCTCTTGACCCGGATCTCGATGTCGATCCGGACGTCGGCGGCAATCAGGAGATCGAGCTGGACCAGGAGCCCGAGGGCGGCGCGATCAGCGTCGGTCCGGGTTCGGACAGGGAATCCATACGCTATGTCCAGGAGATGCTCAGCGCCGTCGGCGCGATGGACGCCAACGGCATAGACGGCGTCTATGGCAAGGGCACCGCCCGCGCGGTCAGGCGCTTCCAGCAGTGGGTGAACAGCGCGCAGGGCGCGGGGACCGTGCCGGAGGACGGCAAGGTGGACGACCGGACGCGCCAGGCGCTGGAGTACGCCTATGAGCAGGGCCTGAACATGCGGCAGGCCGCCGAAGCGCCCACCGCGGCGCCCACGGAGGCGCCCGTCGAAGAACCCGCCGGGGTGTCCACGGCCCAGCCGCTGGTGCCGGAGGAGGAACCCGCGGAAGAGCCGGAGGGCGAGCAGGAGATCACCGTGGACGGGGATTCCGACCCCGAATCCATCCGCTATATCCAGCAGATGCTGAGCGCCACGGGTCTGCTGGCCGAGGACGATGTGAACGGCGTTTACGACGAGGCCACGACCGACGCGGTGCGCCGGTTCCAGGCCTGGGTGAACAGCGCCCGGGGCAAGGCGGTACTGGAGGTCAACGGACGCATGGACGACCTGACCCGCCAGGCGCTGGAATACGCCTTTGAGCACAAGATGAAGGCCGAACCGGAGGAAGCCGGGGCGGACGCCGAACCCGAAACGGAAGCGGAGCTTGACGCGGAGGTCATCGAGCCCGAGCCGCCGGAGGAGACGCCCACGCCCGAACCGGTGGCGGAGATCGGGGCCATCGACATCGCCTTCGGCGACGAGCTGTCCACCGGCGAAGTCATCAGCATCCGCGAGGGCAAGGTCAACGTGCGCTGGCGCGCCGAGGGCGACGTGAACAGCTATGCCGTCTATGTGACCGACGGGTCGGGCATGCCCATCGTCGAACAGGAGGGCATTCAGGAGACCGGCTTTACCATCGACACCCGCCGGATGAATCCGGGCGAGGTGTATACGCTGCGGCTGGGCGTGCTGCCCCAGGGCGGCACCGAGAACGACATCCTCTGGCAGACGGCGCGGTTCATGCTGCCCGCCCAGAAGACGCCTGAGGTGGAGCAGACCCCCGAGCCGGAGCCCGAACCCGAGCCGCAGGTGGGCCTCGTGTCCGCGCCCGAGATCGCCATCGCCGACGAGGTCGCTGGCAACGGTCCCGTGGTCATCGAGGCGGACAGCTTCGAGCTGCGCTGGCGCGCCGAGGGCGACGTGGAGACCTACTATGTGCGCATCACCGACTCCAACGGCAGCGATATCATGGAGCCCCAGTTCACCACCCGAACCTCCGCCACGCTGCGGACGGTCAACATGGAGGTGGGCGAGGTGTATACCCTGTCCGTCGGCGCGGTGCCGGTCAACGGCGAGCGGGAGGACATGGTGATCAGCGAGGCCCGGTTCGTGCGCCCCGAGGAAGCCACGCCCGAGCCCACCGAGGTCCCCACGCCTGCGCCCCAGGTGGCCACCATCGGCACCCCCGTGGTGACGATCGGCGGCTCCGCCTACCAGAAGGACGGCATCTCCTATATGACGGACAGCTCCATCATCATCAGCTGGAACGCCGACGGGGATGTGGAGAGCTACACGATCTACGTTGAGAACGAGGTCGGCGAGCGCCAGGAGCTGGGCACCACCACCGATACCAGCCGGACGGTGAACGCCCGCAGCCTGCCCGCGGGCATCTACACCATCTATGTGGGCGCGATGCCCCGGGGCGGCGGCAGCGGTGACGTGGTATGGGGCACCACCCACTTCGCCATACCCGCGCCCGAGGCGGAGTCCACGCCCGAGGCCGACGCGCCCCAGGACGGCGGCGAACCCGACCCGGACGAAGCCGGCGCGCAGACCCCCGCCGTCGTGGACGGCGCGACCATCGGCGAGATCAACGGCGAAAGCGCCCCCGAGATCATCCAGCAGCTGCAAATGAAGCTGTACAGCCTGGGCCTGCTGTCCACCGAAGGGCTGGAGCCCGGTGTGCTGGACACCCAGACCCTCCAGGCCGTGGCGGACTTCCAGCAGCGCATGAACGAGCAGTACGAGGCCGGCCTTGAGATCGTCGATCCGAAGGACCCTGCCGCCGTGGTGGACGCCGTTACGGTCAGCGCGATTTTTTCGAATTAACTCTAAAAAACCATGTCGGTGCGCCGACATGGTTTTTTATAAGACAGTTGAGCGCTTGGATCGACAGGCGCTTACCCCGATCAAGAACGCATAGAATGTCGGGCGGTCAATGGGCCGGCATGCTATACTGATCGTGCAACGGAAAGGAGGCAATCGGTATGCAGGGCTGGATCGAAGGATTTCAGAGGTCCATTGACTTCATTGAGCAAAACCTGTGTGAGGCGCTGGATATCGGCAAGATCGCCGGAAGGGCCGCGCTGTCGCCCTTCTACTATCAGCGCATCTTCGGCGCCCTGTGCGGCATGACCGTCGGCGAATACATCCGCGCGCGCAGGATGACGCTGGCCGCCCAGGAGCTGTCAGGCTCTGAGGTCCGGGTGATCGATATCGCCGTCAAGTACGGTTACGATTCGCCGGACAGCTTTGCAAGGGCGTTTCAGCGGTTCCACGGCATCACGCCGTCCCAGGCCAGAGAGCCCGGCGCCAACCTGCGGTCCTTCGCTCCGATGCACATCAAAGTTACGCTGGAGGGTGGAGGTATGTTGGATTATCGCATTGTGGAAAAGGCCCCGTTTACTGTCGTCGGCATCAAGCGGCGCTTCAATTCCGAGACCAGCTATCAGGAGATCCCGAAGTATTGGGGCGAGTGGGTATCGGACATGAAGGGGCTGAAGGGCATGTTTGGCGTCTGCATGGACATGGAGGGAAAGGAATTCGATTACTGGATCGCGGACCTGTACGCACCCTGGAGGGACATACCGGAGGGCTGCGGAACGGCGCAGATCCCCGGCAGCCTGTGGGCGGAATTCACCTGCAGGGGTCCCCTGCCGGACAGCCTGCAGCGGGTCAATACGCAGATCTGGTCGGAATGGCTTCCCGCGCTGACCGGCTATCAGCTGGCGGGGAACTATTCCCTCGAGGTGTATATGCCGCCGGCAGAGAAGCCCGAAGACAACGTCAGCTACATCTGCATCCCCCTGAAAAGGGTATGAAACATGAGTACAGCGCCTCAACGATATAGAGGCGCTGTTTTAATGGGTTATCACGCATTTGACCTTCTTTGGCACAGCGTCCAGAAGGCGACGGCCCCGGCGGCGGCGACGTTCAGGGAATCCACGCCGTGGGCCATGGGGATGCGGGCGGTGTAATCGCAACGGGCGATGGTGGCCGGGGCCAGACCGTCGCCCTCGGTGCCCAGCACCATGGCCAGCTTCGGCTGGGCGAGCAGGGTGGGGTCGTCGATGTCCACGGAGTCGTCGGACAGCGCCAGCGCCACCGAGCGAAAGCCCATGCCGTTGAGGGCCGAAAGCCCCGCCTCCGGCCAGTCGGCGGCGCTATCCCCGATGCGGGTCCAGGGCACCTGGAACACCGTGCCCATGCTCACCCGCACGGCCCGGCGGTTCAGCGGGTCGCAGGTGGTGGGCGTCAGCAGCACGCCGTCCACTCCCAGGGCTGCGGCAGAGCGGAAGATCGCGCCGATGTTGGTGGTATCCACGATGCCCTCCAGCACGGCCAACCGCCTCGCGCCCTCGCAGACCTCCGCCACCGCGGGCAGCGGCCTTCGGCGCATGGCGCACA
>JAZSAA010000116.1:0-8580 GCA_045601625.1 Clostridia bacterium
TTCATCTTTGGCGGCATGGAGCCGCCCAGCTACACGCAGGTGCGGCGGATGTGCCGACGCATCCAGAAGGACATCGGCTTTGATGAGCCCATCCTGCCGCGCCGGTTCCGCACCACGGTGCTGACGGACATCTACGACACCACGAAGGACATCAACGTCGCCAAGGACGCGGCGGGTCACACCACATCCGCGATGACGCTGAAACACTATGTGAAAGGCAGACCGCAGAAACTTAACGCCGCCAAGACGGTTTCAATGCTCTATGGGCTGCCTGGGAGCTCGGCGATGTGATAAATAATGTGATTGCACTTTTTTAGCGATTATAATAAGGAGAGAAATTCCAAAAAACGGCCGGAATGTGATTTGGAATGTGATTTTGACCCCGGTTTTTGGGACGAGGTCGCCGGTTTTTGCAAGTTCATACCTTGAATCCTGCAAAAATCGCCCAAAAACATAAGAAAACCAGCCATTTCTGACTGGTTTAATGGAGCTGATGGCCGGATTCGAACCGGCGACCTCATCCTTACCAAGGATGCGCTCTACCTACTGAGCTACATCAGCGCGTTTCGCATTTCTCGAACGCAAGTGTTATTATACTACAGTCAACGCGAAAAAGCAATAGGTTATTGGCAAAATAACGGGCGTGCCGCAACTTTTTACATTTTATGCGACACGCCCATCGTATTTGCTCAATTCGCCTCTTCCTCGGCTTCCCGCGCGGATACGGTGAAGGCGTCCTTTCCCAACAGGCCCAGTCGATAGTTGAAGGGGATGTCGGAATTCGGGAAGCGCTGGAAGAACAGCTTGCGGATGCGCTCCATGACCATATTGCCCGTCTTGTAGTTCACGGTGGGCAAGAGCAGCGCGATCACGTTGGCGCTGAAATGGGTGATGATATCGCCCTTGCGCAGGTTATCCCGCAGTATTTCCACCAGGCCGTTTATGATGTTTTCCTGGCGAATGCTGTCGTAGTTGCCTTCCTCGGACTCGCCTACCATGATGATGCCCAGGAACATCGTGGTGCCCAGGCGCTCCAGGTTGCGCATCTCCAGATTGTAGATGGCCTTGAACATCTCATAGTCGCACACAAATGCGCCGCGTTCCATGTCGCTGTTGTGAAGCTCCTGGCGGATGGCCTCCAGGTTCTCCTTCAGCGTCTGGCGGTTGCGGCTCATCTCCTGATAGAAGGCGGCCATTTCGGGGCTGGGGGGCGCGCCCAGATAGCGATAGGTCAGGTTCGTGGCGTGCTTGTACTGCACCAGAGCGTCGCTGGTGCGATTCATGCTGATCATGGCCTTCATCAATTCGATGTGCAGCCGGTCGTCGAAGCTGTCCACCTCCAGGGCGGAACGGCACACGCCGCAAATTTCATTGAATTCCTCGGCCTTGCGCAGCAATTCGATATAGTTATATACCGCTGTCAGATACTGTGTGTGCAGCTGCTGGGCAAAGCCCGTATCGCCGTCCAAATCGCCGGTCTGATACAAATCTCCCTGGTACAGCTCCAGAATCTGCTGGTACATCTTGCGCTGCTTCTGGGGATCGCGCTCCAGGGGCACCTGATCGAACAAGTCCATCAGGTCCAACGCGTCGATTCTCATGCCCGGCAGGCTCTGCCAGTGATAGGCGCCACGATCCGACACGATGCAGCTGCCCATGCCATCGGACATCTGGTTGAGCAGCGTGCGCATGCGGCTGACCAGGGTCTTCAGGGCATTTTCCGGGTTGGAAACGCTATGCTCCGGCCAAAGGGCGTGCAGCAGTTGGGGATTGGGCACGGAACGGCCCCTGTGAAGCACCAAAAACTCCATCAGCGCAGTGCCCTTGCGGGACTTGCTGACCGGGTTTTCAACGCGCTGTTCGTTGATATAGATGAGGAAGCTCCCCATCATCGTTATCCGCACGGTATCCGCCATGTGGCCAATCCTCCATTCTAAGGGATGAATAATAGATCAGAGCGCCTTCAGCCGGTCGTATTGCTCAAGGACTTCGTTCGCCAGTCGGTCGCATTCGGGCCCCATGGCCATGTCGGTGTTGCCCTTCAGCATGTCGCTGAGCGCGCATACCGGCTTAAAAATCGGCGTCAATGCCACATTGCCGGTAGACCCCTTCAACGCGTGGGCCGCTTCAAAGGTCTTTGCGGTATCCCGTTCAGCCACCGCCGCCTTCAGCTTCGCAAAGCTGCCATCCACGTCGTCCTTCACCATGCCCACGACCCTCAGGTAAAACGGCTCCATGTTCATGCAGCGGCCCAGGCCCTCTTCGACATTTGCGCCGTATGCCCTCAGGGAATCAATGGTCAACATATCGTATAACCTCCGGATGGTTTCACATATAATGGAGGCGTCACAGGCGCTTTGCCAGCGTCTCGGGGCTGACCGCATAGGTCAGCGCCACCTCTCGGGTAATGGTGCCCGCGCGGTACAGGCGCTGCAGCTCGCCGTCCATCGAGATCATGCCCTGGCCGGCGCCACTGAATATGGCGTTGTCGATCTGGTGCGTACGCCCGTCGCGGATCAGGTTCTGCACGGCGGGATTCACAGTCATGACCTCGAACACGGCGATCTGGCCGCCCTCCTTTTTGGGCACCAGGCGCTGGGACACCACGGCCCGCAGCACCATTGAAAGCTGCATGCGCACCTGGGCCTGCTGCTCGGCGGGGAAGGTGTCCAGTATGCGGTCCACGGTCTTGGACGCGCCGGTGGTGTGCAACGAGGAAAGCAGCAGGTGGCCGGTCTCAGCGGCAGTGATGGCGATCTTGATCGATTCCAGATCGCGCATCTCGCCCAGCAGGATCACGTCCGGGGCCTGTCTCAGCGCCGCGCGAAGGGCGCGGGCGAAGGTGGGCACGTCGTTGGGCACGTCACGCTGGCTGACCAGGGACTGCTTGTGATTGTGTATGTATTCGATCGGGTCCTCAATGGTCACGATGTGACCGTGGCGCTGGGTGTTGATGCGGTCCACCATACAGGCCAGCGTGGTGCTCTTGCCGCTTCCGGCAGGGCCGGTGACCAGGATCATGCCGTTCAGGTTCTTGGTCAGCTCCATCACCATGTCCGGGATGCCCAGCGACCGGGGATCGGGCAGGCCAAAGGCCACCATTCGGCAGGTCGCTGCCACGGTGCCGCGCTGCACATAGGCGTTGCAGCGAAAGCGGCTCAGGCCCGCCAGCGCGAAGGAGAAGTCATCGTCGCCCTCCTCGTGCAGCTTGGCGATGTCGCGATGGGCCATCTCATAGGCCTCGCGCACCAGCGACTCGGTGCCCGAGGGCTTGACGATATCGTCGGTCAGGGGTACCATATCGCCCTTGACCTTGCAGGTCACGTGCGCGCCCGGTATGATGAATATATCCGAACCGCCCAGCTCATAGGCCTTGCGCAATATCTCTCTCAGTTCCATATATCCTCCGTTACCGCCGTCAGCCGGTGCTCACGCCAGCGCAGCCTTTCCTTTTCTCCCTGGGGCAGCACCTCCACCGCGCAGCTCAGCGTGCGCAGGCCGTCGGACAGCTCCCAGCTGACGATCCGGTTCTCCGCATCCATCAGCATGCCGTCCGGCAGGTTGCCCCGCACCGCGTCCAGAAAGGCCTCGTCGGAGAAGGTCGATGCCGCGCACCGGACCAGCACCGCGTCAAGCTCGGCCACGCCGCGCTCCGCCTTGTCGTTCAGCTCAAAGCCGGCGGCCACCACTTCGATGCTGCGGTTGCTGAGCTTGGCGTCGTTGCGGGCGTTCATCAGCGCCAGCATGCCCAGCACGCCCATGCTCAGGATCACCACGATCAGGATCAGCGAAGCGGCGCCGGGGCCAAAGGATACGTTGGTCTTTCGCCTCATGACTGCGCCACCCCCTTGTATCGCGTACAGGTCAGCGAAAACAGCTCCTCATCCTCCTGCCTTACGGCGTCGGGATCGCGCAGCTTGTAGAACGCGCGCACCGTGCCGGACCACAGCTCGCCGACCTCGGTGGATTTGGCGCTGCCTTCCACATAGAGGGTGTAATCGCCACGGTCCAGGGTCCATGAGCCGTGGGAGCTGCGGAAGCCCAGCGCCTCCAGCTCCTGGTCGACGTCCTCCGCGGCGTACAGCGACTCCGCCACGTTCTGTGCGTCGGCGACGGCCACGGTTTCAACGCCGGAGCGCACGGTCATGTTCCGGGCGGTGACGAACACCCTCACCAGCACCGTTGAGGAGAGCATGAAGAAAAGCACTGCGATGAGGATCTCCACCAGGAGCACATTGGATCGATTTCTGTTTCTCATCTCGCACCTCTTCTACTGCGCGCAGCGCAGGGCCACCCGCACCGTCTCCGGTTCGCCCTTGCCGTTGACCATGTCCACCGTCAGCAGGCTGCCGTCCAGCCGGGGCTCGAAGCCCTGGGCCGGGCAGATGGCCGTGCCGGATTCGGGGTTGAAGCTGCCGTCGTCGCTGGTGAACCATTCGTACATACTGCCGTCGTAGCAGTACAGCCAGGTGACGTAGGTCTCGCCGTCCAGGTCCTCGCGCATCGCCAGGGCCTTCACGCCGTCGTACTCGCCGATCTGCATGGCGCCGATGGTATCCTCGGCGCGGACCATGCTGCGCACATAGGCGCTGAGCACGCGGCCCTCGTTGTTGGCGGTGGAGTGATCCACCGTGTTGCGGTACATCTGGGCGCCCAGCAGCACCATCAGCGTGGACATCACCGCAAACAGCCCCAGCAGCACGAACACAAACACGCCCTGCATGCTGTGCTGAACCGTCTTCTGTTTTCCGCTCACGAATCGCTCGCCTCCACTTCCGTCACAGAAATATCGGGCATCAGGTTCGAGCCGAACGAATCATAGCGGACCAGGTATCTCGATTGATCGTAGGCCAGCCCGTAGTGGGCGCGCAGGTATTCCAGGTCGGTGGGGTAGGCGCCCTCCACCGCGTAGCAGGTCAGCGCGGCGTTGTGCACGGCCTCGGTGACGAATTCCGTCTGGGCCGCGCCGCTCTTGTTGCCCATGCGGGTGACCAGCATCCACGCGCCGCCCAGCAGCAATACCATCAGCAGTACGATCGCAATTTCTCGCTTGTATACCATTCGCCCATCGCCTCCTTACTCAGCTCTGAGTGAATCCATCACAGCATGCTGGACAGTATGCCGGCCATGGGCAGCATCACAGACAGCAGTACCGCGCCGATGACCACCGCCAGAAGGGCGATCAGGGTGGGCTCGATGATGGCCACCAGACGGGAGATGCCGTCCTCCACCTGTTCCTCGTACAGGTCGGCGATCTTGCCCATCACCTGGTCCTCGCGGCCGGCGGCCACGCCCATGCGGATCATGCGGTCGTGCAGCGGGTCAAACAGCTTGGAATTGGAGATCGCGTCGGCAAAGGCCGCGCCGTTGTCCAGGTCCCTGCGGATGCCCTGCACCTTTTCGGCCGCCTCGCCGTCGGAAAGCACGGAGGGCAGCAGGCGGAAGGCCTCGTTGGTGGGGAAGCCGCTGTGCAGCATCATGGAAAGCACGCTGGCCACGCGGGAGGAGGCCAGCTTCATGCTCAGGCTGCGCACCGGCGGGAAGATTTTGCGAATGAAGTTCAGCACCTTGTCCCGGGCGCTGGTCTTCATCAGCAGGGCGCACACCACCACGGCCAGCACCACCACGGCCACCAGGGCCAGCACCACCCAGCCGATGGTGGAGCCCAGGCGCATCAGCGCGCTGCCGGAGGCGGACATCTCGGCGCCCATGCTGTTGAGCACCCGCTGGAACACGGGCAGCACCTTCCACAGCATGATGGCGATGATCAGCACCAGCATGACGCCCAGCACCAGCGGGTAGGTGATCGCGCCGACGACGGAAGACCGGATGCGGTCCTCGCGGGCATAGTATTCGGACAGGTCGTTCATCACGTTCTCCAGCTGGCCGGTCTGCTCGCCGATGCCCACCATCTCCACCAGGTAGGTGGGCCAGCGATCGTCGCGCTGGAGCGCCTGATACAGCGAGCCGGTTTCGTTGACGGCCTTGCTGGCGCTCTCGTACAGGTCGGCAAATTCGCTGCCCCTGGTCGTCTCCGCCAGCGTCTCCATGCCGTCATAGAGCGGCAAACCGGCGCTGAGAATCAGCGCCACCTGGCTGCAGAAGCTTGACAGCTCCGCAGAATCGAGCCCACGTTTCACCTTTCCGGCCATGTGAAAACCTCCTGTTATATGTATTGCTTTGGATAATGTATATGAAGAAAATCAGTAGAAGCGCTCCGTCGTGTATTTCTTCGCGTCGATGCAGCCGATCTCGTGGGTCGGGTCGCAGAAGACCTCCTTGCCGTCCACCACGGCCACCGTCCAGGCGTGGTAGTACTTGTCGGCGTAGCCGATCACCAGCTTGGCGGGAATGCCCTGCACCCGCAGCATGCACACCATGATGGCCGACAGGTCCTGGCAGACGCCGGAGCGGGCGTCGAAGCACTCTTCGATCTCCGGCAGCAGGAACTGGCCGCTGCTGGCGATGGCCTTCTGCCGGACGAAGTCATAGGTGAATTCGCTCTTCATGAAGTCCAGCACGGCGTTGTACACATCGCCCTGGGCGGCCAGCTCGTCGGACTTCAGCACCGCGTTTGTGGTGCGCACGTAGTCCACGTACTGGTTCGGCACCAGGAAAGCCGCGTTTTCATCGGCCAGCTTCGCCGACAGCACCACCTTGCCCTGGGCGGAGTACTTGGACCCCTTCACGTTCTCAAACAGCGCGAACTCGTACTTGCCCGAGCCCAGCTGAAGGGGGAAGGCCTCGTAGTCGCCGGCGTTGTCCAGGTCGTAGGTCAGCTGCGCGCCGTTGAAGGTGACCCGCATCTTCAGGCCGTGGTCCGTGGGCGCGGATACGCAGCACATGACGTAGCCCTGGTCCATGTGGCTGGCGTCGATGACCAGCTTGCCGTCGGCCTGCACGTCCGTGCCCGGGGCCTCGGGCCAGACCGCGTCCTCGGATGAAGCCTGGGCGGCGACGCACCCCACAGCCAGCAGCAAAACCAATAAAACCAATACAAATCCCACACGAAGCAAATTTAAACAGCGCATGGCATTCATTCCTTTCATAATTTCGCACTATAAATTATACCATGCGCCGCGCTGCATTGCAATGTTTTGGAAAAAAAATAACGGTTACACTCGCTGGTTACATTTTAACTTTAACACAGTGTTTACATCAAAATTTACCGAATTCGTTTTCCTGGTATTTTCAAATCCGGGTTATTGTAGTATAATTATATGTAGCATTGGTTAAAAGGGGAATTGTACCCCGCGCCCCAATCGCTCGAACTGAAAGGATCATCCATGGAAGCAGTACTGTATGCAGAGATATATGTATTCTGTATTATAATCGTCTGGCTGTGCAAGTACTGGTCGGACCAGCGCTCTTCAAATTCCGCGTCGGAGCGCTGGCTTCACCTTGCGCTGGTCGGCTTTTTGGTGAGCTTTATTTCCAATTTCCTCTTTACGCTGGTCAACCGGATCATCCCCCCGTTCGGCCTGACCCGCCACCTCTCGTGGCTGTTCAAGACCTGCTATCACGTGTTGCTGTGCTTCGGCGTGTTCGCCTGGTGCGGATATGCCGACACCGAATGCCGGGGCAGCCTGTTCACCACCCGCAAGCGGGTGATGATTTCGGCCATACCGCTGGCGCTGATGGTGGCGCTGGCGGTCAGCAACCTGTGGACCCGCAGTCTGTTCGTCGTCAATGAGAACGGCTATGTGCGCGGACCTCTGTTCCAGGTGGAGATGGCGCTGCTGGTGGCGATTACCACGGTGTTCAGCGTCAAGCTGCTGACACACGCCCGCAGCGAAACCGACCCCATCAAGCGGGGCCACATGAAGCTGGTATCGTCGTTCCCGTTGTGCCTGCTGGTGGCGTGGCTGCTGACCCGGACCGGCGAGGCCTTCCCCATCATCAGCGTGGCCATCACCATCGAGTTGCTGTGCCTGTACATGGGCACCTCCACCCAGCAGATCTCCATGGACAAGCTGACCCAGGTGAACAACCGCCAGAACCTGCTCAGCTTCCTGGAGTACAAGTGCGTCAACCACGCCGAAAAGCTGTTCCTGTTCATGATGGATCTGGATTACTTCAAGACCATCAACGACAGCTACGGCCACCTGGAGGGCGACGACGCGCTGATCCGCGCCTCCAAGGCCCTGAAGCTGGCCTGCGGCGACAACTTCCGCCGCCGCCCCTATATCGCCCGCTACGGCGGCGACGAGTTCATCGTGGTCATCGAATCCACCAAGCAGGAGGCCGACCGGCTGCTGGAGAACATCCACAGGAACCTGAAGGAACTGAACGACGAGGCCCACAAGCCCTACACGCTCGCTTTCACCATCGGCGTGGCCGAGTACCACCCCGGCATGGACGCCAACGCCCTGATCGAGGCCGCTGACAGCGAGCTGTACCGGATCAAGCGCGCCCGTCCCCCCCGCACCGACGAGGGCAAGCGATAAGGGATCCATTATAAGGAACCTTCGTTCCGCTCAGCATGACACATTGTGCAACGGCGTCATGCCGGGCGGAGCGAAGGCTCTTTTTTTGTTCATCGTATCTGTTCAGGCGGGCAAATTCTGATTTGTCGGGGAG
>JAZSAA010000117.1:0-2247 GCA_045601625.1 Clostridia bacterium
CCTGTTCCTCGTTCTCCCACGGCATGAGCTCCGCCCCGGCGTTTTTCGCCTGGAATTCCTCCTGGGCGCGCCCGATAGCGTCTTCCTTCGCCGCCTCGAACTTCCGCCGCGCCAGCTCCTGCCGCTCCTCCAGGCGCTTCAATGCCGCCTCGGTCTTTTCGATCTCCTTCGCCAGCGCCGCCTGGTCGGCGGTCGCGCCTTTTGCCGCCGCGCGTCCCCGATTCATTGTTCTGATATAGCCGTTGGCGCCGTTGGCCATGTCGCGCCCGGCCTGGTTGACGGCGTCGCGCAGCCCGTCCACCTGGCGCCGGAACTCGTCCGCGCCGCGCCTCGATCCGCTGTTGTCTATCTTGGTATCGACGATCAGAGCCCCGTCTACCACGCCACCCGGCATATTATCACCCGCCTAATATCGATTTGAGCCGTTCCTGCTCTTCCAGTTCTGCCTCGGTATACCGCTTTTTCAGCTCGCAAATGCTGCGGTTCTGCTTCCAGAATTCACTCTCGTTTTTCTCCAGCTTCTTGCCCCGCGCCCGCTTGCTCCGAAGGCCAAGCACCGTCGCGTAGGTGCTGTCCTTGATCTCCATGAAATACCCGACGAACGTCCACCAGTGGATATACTCGGCACTTCGCACCTCAAAGCCCGCCGCCCGGTTCACCGCCGGGAAGATCAGGCCCGCGTCCTGTTCCCAGTCCATCGTCCGAGGGCTCGGCCCGTCCGCGTGCTGGCCGTGGTCGATGAAGTTCACCGCCGCGTCAAAGGCCGCCTGCATGTCCCCCTCAGGAATGTCCTCCAGATCCGGATACATGTTGTGCAGGCAGATATACACCTTTTCCTCGTCCGTCAGATCGGGGTCCTCAAACGCCGTCAGCGTCCGCAGCACATCCCGGAAATCGCTGTTGATGGCCCACGTCTTCCCCCCGAATTCGAGGGAAGTGGGGAGATCGAAGATCATACACTATGCCTCATTCCTTGGTTGTTAAAGAGAGACGGGGAACCAGGAACCAGGAACCAGGAACCAGGAATTAGAAATAGCCAGGGTTCATGCCATGCTCCCCCATTCCCCATTCCCAATTCCCCATTCCCCATTCCCAATTCCCCAATCCTAATTCATTTAAGGTATTTCCTCGCCTTTTTGCTCATGGCCTTCGTCTCGGTGGCGAACTGCGCGCCGATGAACGCGCCCACCTTTTCAAGCACCTGCGTCGCGTAGAATTCGCCGTTTACGGGGCTGAACGGGTGCATCCTGCCGAAGAACGCCGCCGCCGCGTCCTCGCTGCCGAACAGCTCGTTCACCGCCGCGTTCAGCCGCCCCTCGGCCTCGCCCAGCGCCGTCACCAGCGCCGGGTCGGTCAGGTCAATTTCCTGCCCCTCCTGCACGTCCAGCGCCGTCAGGGGCTCCGTGATGGCGTCGAAGCGCTCCGCCATGCGGTTGTAGCGCTCGATGATGCCCAGATCTGTCGGGTGGAAATGGAATGCGCCGATCTCCTCCCCGTCTGTATTCAAAATCGGGACGCGGCGCGAGCCGTCGTCCACGGTGATCGCAAGATTCATGTTTTTCAGATTCTCCGCCATGTTCATACCCTCCGTATCTCGTGCGCGATGGGACCCGGCGCGAAGCGCTGAGCGCGCGCGATTCAAATTTGTCAGTAATGGCGGGACAGGCCTTTCACCTGTCCCGCCTCAAGCATCAGTCCGTCACACGGCCGCCCAGCTCGCGGGTGTGCTGCCGCTGGCCGGGGTAAAGTCGCCCAGCACCTTCTCGCCCACATAGTGGACCTCGAAGGGGATCTGGTAGCCGGTGGTGTCGCCGCCGTAGCTCGTGGGCACCACGTAGCACTCCTGCCGGTAGGCCACCAGCGTGCCGGTAGTGGTACCCTCCTCCCACAGGTGCACCTCGTAGGCGTAGGTCTTCAGGGTGTCGTCGGTGGCCTGGGTGTCGATGATGTGCTGCAGCTTCTCAAACAGCGCGTCGCCCACCACGGCGTAATAGGGCTCAGCGCTTGCGCTGACCTCGTAGCCGCTCAGCTGGTAGGTGTTCTCGCCCAGGATGTTCTGCTTCTGCTCGCCGTTGGGGTTCATCTCGACGTTGTACTCCTCCAGGTCTTTGCCCAGGCGGTACAGCACCGGGGTGGTGTCCATGAAGGAGGCATCCAGGAAGTGCCCCATGTACTTGCGTGCGATCTTGCCGGTAATGGTTTCAGGCATTGTTCATTCGCTCCTTTCTGTTCGCCCCGCTCAGCCGG
>JAZSAA010000118.1:0-5982 GCA_045601625.1 Clostridia bacterium
GAGGAACAATTGGGAGCATAGCTCAGCTGGGAGAGCATTTGCCTTACAAGCAAAGGGTCACAGGTTCGAGCCCTGTTGTTCCCACCATGTGGCGCGGTAGTTCAGTTGGTTAGAATGCCAGCCTGTCACGCTGGAGGTCGAGGGTTCGAGCCCCTTCCGCGTCGCCACCTGCCCAGGTAGCTCAGTCGGTAGAGCAGTAGACTGAAAATCTACGTGTCGATGGTTCGATTCCGTCCCTGGGCACCATTTGCGGTAGTAGCTCAGTTGGTAGAGCGCCACCTTGCCAAGGTGGAGGTCGCGAGTCCGAGTCTCGTCTACCGCTCCATCATTACGGCGAACGCCCAAGCGTGCGCCGCAATTTGGTGCCATAGCCAAGTGGTAAGGCAAAGGTCTGCAAAACCTTCATTCCCCGGTCCGAATCCGGGTGGCACCTCCAAAGCCTGTCCTGCATCGGGACAGGCTTTTTGTTGCGCCGTTTCCCGTCAGGAGCCTCCTGCGCTCCGGTTGACGCGCCTGCGCCCGAGAGCACTGTCTGTATCATGATGACGCCGCTTCGTCTGTCATCCTGGGCGCTACGAGGCGGAGCCGAAGGATCTCCAGACCGTCTCTGCTCACTTTCAACCGTCGTACACCGACACGAAACCCGCCGGCATCTGCTGCCGGCGGGAATTTATTGTGGCTATTGAGTTTTTTTATTTGAAACTCGCTCACCCGGAGTATCCTGGGTGCCTGCATTCCCCATGAGCAATCATTTCCGCTTCACATTGTGGACCTGTCGCATCACGCTGGAATCCCGGTCCCGAGAGAAATTGTCATCTATTCAGTCGGGAAATGCAGGCCGAAAACTGTGCTTCGCTATAGTACAATGGCACCGCCTCCCTTTTCTTTCTGATTTGGAGATCTGCTATCTCCCTAAGAGGTTTTCCGTTCTCCCTCTCTCTGGGAATATAATAGCATGTTTCGTTTTGTTTGTCAACCTGTTTTTTACTGAAAATCATATTTTTAAACAAAAGAATTCTTATGAGGCCATTACCTTTGCTTTTGTTGGGACACACAACAAAGCAATTGCCCCCTTTTCTTTTCTCTCTTGAAAACGCATCTATGGGATTTACATTCCGTTAAAAGCGTGCTACACTGTCAGTGTATTGGTATTGTCATGCAGGAGGAATGTCGAATTGAAAAAGCCGCGCATGCTGATCAGCGCCTGCCTGCTTGGCGTGGAATGCCGCTACGACGGCGGCGGCCAGGCCCTGCCCGCGCTCGACGCGCTGATGGACGAATACGATCTGATCCCCGTCTGCCCCGAGCAGCTGGGCGGCCTGCCCACGCCCCGCACGCCCTCCGAATGCCGGGAGGGGCGTGTGATCGCCCGCGACGGCACGGATGTCACCGACGCCTTCTCCCGCGGCGCGGCACAGGTCTGCCGCATCGCCCGGCTCTTTAGGGCGGAATATGCCCTGCTGAAGGCACGCAGCCCCTCCTGTGGATTCGGAGAGATCTACGACGGCAGCTTCACCGGGCGCAGGGTCCCCGGCAACGGTGTCGCCGCCGAACGTCTGGCCGCGATGGGCGTCATGATATACAGCGAGGACGACCTGGCGTCCATCACAACAAATATTGTTATTGATTAACCCATATATCTTGTTATCAAGGAGGAACCCAACCGTGGAGAAGAACTATCGCGCGGAGCTGGTGGGCTGCTTTGGCGACCCCGTGGACGGCAATCCCACCGGCGTCATGGAGGAAGCGGGCTTTCAGCACGACGGCCTGAACTGGCGCTATATCACCGTCAGGGTGGCAAAGGACGACCTGGACGACGCCATGGCCGGCGTGCGGGCCTTCAACATGCGGGGCGTCAACCTGACCATGCCCCACAAGATCAGCGTGCTCCGGCACATGGACGCGTTGTCGGAGGCCGCCCGGGTGATCGGCGCGGTGAACACCGTCGTTCGACGGGAGGACGGCACGCTGTTCGGCGAGAACACCGACGGGAAAGGCTTTGTGCAGTCTCTGACGGACGCGGGCATCCCCCTCTCCGGCAAGTCCGTCTGCATCCTGGGCGCGGGCGGCGCGGCCCGGAGCATCGGCGTGGAATGCGCCCTGGCCGGGGCGGCAAGCATCGCCGTCGTCAACCGGAACGTCGGGCGGGGCGAGGCCCTGGCGGACGTCATCCGGCAGAACACGAAGGCCGACGCCCGCTTCATCCCCTGGCAGGGCCCGGCCCGCGTCCCCGAGGGCACGAACATCTTCATCAACGCCACCTGCGTGGGGCTGCATCCCCACGGGGACGAATGCCCGGACGTGGATTTCAACACCGTCCACCCCGGCTTGACCGTCTGCGACGTGATCTTCAACCCCGTGGACACCCCCTTCCTGACCCGTGCCGCCGCCCGCGGCGCTCGAACCATCGACGGCCTGGGCATGCTGGTCAACCAGGGCGCGATCAACTACACCCTCTGGACCGGTCGCAAGGCCCCCAGGGACGCGATGTACGCGAAGCTCCGGGAAGAATTCGGCGTCTGAATCCCATCGCAAGAGGGACCGTGAAGCCTGCCAAAACGCGCTTCACGGTCCTTTTTTTCCCGAATTCTCCATAATGAGCCGATTTGTTTTCAGATCGTCCATACTTTCTTTGTTGGGCAGCGCATTATTTATGGTTGATTTAAGGAAAGCGATTTACAATGATTGGCAATGAAGGAAAGGACGGTCAAACGCCATGACGAATTCCGGCAAGCCGCGCAGGCGAAAGGTTGTGCGCAGGCTCATACTGATTTTACTGCTGCTGGCGCTGGTCGCGGGCATCGGGTGGTACGCCTACGGCTCGCTGAAGCGGGAATACACCACCACCTACGACACCTACACCGCCACCACCGGCAGCACCTCCAACGCCCTCAGCTTCAGCGGAAACCTGAACCTGATCGACAGCGTCAGCTACACCGCGGCTTCCTCCAGCACCGTCAAAACCGTCTATGCCCCCGCAGGCACGGACGTGAAGGAAGGCGACAGGCTGCTGCGGCTGGCCAACGGCGAGACCGTCACCGCTGACTTCGACGGCAGGGTGAACGTCCTCGACTTCGCAGAGGGCGATACCGTCGCCGCCGGGGACACGCTGGCCCAGGTCGCGGACTTCACCCACCTGCGGGTCAGCTTCCGGGTGGACGAGTACGACATCAGCGACGTGGCCGTGGGCCAGGCCTGCACCGTCACCGTCACCGCCCTGGAAAAATCCTACGAATCCAGCATTGCGGCCATCGACTACATCTCCGCCTCCACCGGCAATGTGGCCTATTACACCGCCAGCGCCTATGTGGACGTGGACGGCGACGCCCTGCCCGGCATGCAGGTTACCGTCACCATCCCCCAGGAGGAGGCGAAGGACGTGGTGATCCTGAAGGTGGACGCCCTGAGCTTCGACGGCACCAACCAGGCCTTCGTCTATATGAAGAACGAGGCTGGCGAGCTTGCGCAGGTGAACGTCACCACCGGCGTTTCCAATGGCAACTATATCGAGATCACCAGCGGCCTCTCCGACGGCGACGAGGTTTACGCGGAGGCCAAGGTCGAGGAAACCACCTCCGGCGGCCTGCTCAGCGGCCTGTTCGGCGGCCAGCAGTTCAACCAGCCCCAGGGCGGGCCCGGCGGCGGGCCCGGCAACGGCAACTGGAACGGCGAGCGCGGCAACTGGAACGGCGAACGGAGCAGCACCGGCGATCGGGGCAATAGCTCCGGCAGCCAGCGCGGCAACGGGGGCGGTGGCAACCGATGAGCATGAGCCTGTTTAAACGCCACGGGGCCATCCCCTCCCCCGCGCCCGATACTCCCGACAGCGCAGGCGCCTTCTTCCGAATGGAGAAGATCAACAAATACTACCGGATGGGCGAGGAACAGGCCCATATCCTCAAGGACGTCGACCTGACCCTGGATCGGGGCGAATACCTGTCGGTGCTGGGTCCCTCGGGCAGCGGCAAATCCACGCTGATGAACATCATCGGCTGCCTGGACGTGGCCAACTCCGGCCGGTACACCCTGGACGGGCAGGTCATCGAGGACCTGGGCGAGGC
The DNA here is from genome assembly GCA_045601625.1 of Clostridia bacterium. Taxonomy (GTDB): domain Bacteria; phylum Bacillota; class Clostridia; order Christensenellales; family Aristaeellaceae; genus UBA2862. Next base: position 4,062 of record JAZSAA010000118.1, read on the forward strand.
CGAGCTGGCCCGCATCCGCAGCCGGGAGATCGGATTCATCTTCCAGAACAGCCAGCTGCTGCCCCGGCTGAACGCCCAGAAGAACGTGGAGCTGCCGCTGATCTACGCAGGCGTGCCGCCCCGGGAACGGCGCAGGCGGGCCCGGGAGATGCTGGAGCGCGTGGGACTGTCCGACCGGATGGGCCACACCCCCAACCAGCTCTCCGGCGGACAACAGCAGCGCGTGGCCATCGCCCGGGCGCTGGTTGGCAACCCCACGCTGCTGCTGGCGGACGAGCCCACCGGCGCGCTGGACCAGAAGACCGGCAGGCAGGTGATGGGCCTGTTCAGGGAGCTGAACGACGAGGGCCGCACCATCATCATGATCACCCACGACATGAACATCGCGAAGTACGCCCGCAGGGTCGTGCACATCATAGACGGCGTATTGACCGAAGGCGGTGATACAGAAGATGCTTGATTCCATTCGCTCCACCTTCATCATGCTTGGCGAGTGCGTAAAGATGTCGCTGGCCAACATCCTGGGCAACCGGGTGCGCTCGTTTTTGACGGTGCTGGGCATACTGATCGGCGTAGCCGCGGTCATCGCCCTGATCACCACCGTCAACGGCTTTTCCGGCTCGCTGTCCAGCTCCTTCAGCGCCATGGGCGCGGGCACGCTGACGGTCACGGTCACCGGCAGCGACCTGAAGTCCGGCCTGTCCACCGACGACCTGGCAAAGCTCGCCGCCCTGGACATCGTGGACGGCGTGACCCCCAGCGTGGCCATGAGCGCCAGGGTCTCCCGGGGCGGGAGCTACAAGACCGGCATATCGGTCTCCGGCAAGAACGGCTACTATTTCAGCCGGAACCCGGACATCCTCTCCCGGGGCCGGGCCGTCAACTTCACCGACGAGGACAACATGACCCAGGTATGCATCATCAGCCCGGACATGGTCGAGGAATTCTTCTACGGCGTGGACCCCATCGGCGAGAACCTGTACATCGGTGGCATCCCCTTCCTGGTGGTGGGCCTGATGAGCAAGGACGGCAGCAGCAGCATCAGCGACATGATGAGCGGCAGCCCGGACCTGCTCATCCCCTACACCACCGCCCTGAAGCTGAACAATGCCAACGTGGTCACCAGCTTCACCGTGTACCTGGCGGCGGGGGTGGATTCCGAAACCGCCACGGACACCCTGGAGGCCGAGCTGGACGCCATGTTCAGCTACGAGGAGGACTGCTTCGAGATCATGAACATGTCCAGCATCGAGGACACCATGCAGGACATGCTGAACATGGTCAGCGCCCTGCTGGCGGGCATCGCCTCCATCGCCCTGATCGTGGGCGGCATCGGCATCATGAACATGATGCTGACCACCGTCACCGAACGCACCACCGAGATCGGCCTGAAGAAGGCCCTGGGCGCCATCCCCTGGCAGATCCAGGCGCAATTCCTGATCGAATCGTTCCTGCTGTCCATCATCGGCGGCGCTCTGGGTATACTGCTGGGGCTGACGCTGTCGCTGGTGCTGTCGAAGGTCATGGGAACCAGCTTCGCCATTTCCACCTTCGCCATCGTGCTGGGCGCGGGCTTCTCCGCCGCCGTGGGCATCATCTTCGGCTGGGCCCCCGCCCGCAAGGCCAGCAGGCTGAACCCCATCGACGCGCTGAGATCGGCGTAAGAATGTTGTTTCGGCAATTGTGATGTATTGGATAGATTCTGATTTCTCGAGCTTTTGCTCGATAAATCATAATTTGAGTATTTAGTGGTTAGTATTTAGTGGCGGTACAAGCGGCACGGTTTTCAAATTTTCAATTTGAAAATCCGCGGTTTCGGCCTTCGGCCGAAACTGACTTGCCCGAATTGGAAATTCGGTCAAGTCGCCAGCCCTGACGGATTTGTATGATTCAAGGGAAACGGCTGAGGTTTCAACGCTCC
>JAZSAA010000119.1:0-4741 GCA_045601625.1 Clostridia bacterium
CACACCCGAATAGCATGTAGAATCGGTTCATGTTCTTGGCAATTCCCCGATACGCCGTCTTAGCGTACCCGAATTGCTTCTTGACGATCAGGAAAGGATGCTCAACCTTGCACCGAATCGAGGACTTCCGGTGTTCGATCCTCCGATCCCAGCAGAATCCATCGTAATTCTTGCCAGTGGTTTTCAATTGGGAAGGTCGCAGGCACGTCCGAAACTCTATGTCCTTTAAGTGGGCATCTTCCCGATCCACTCTGCCCACGGCATGATCTGCTCCATCTTGCTCAGAAATTTCTCCTTCTGAGTGACCTTCTTCCTCCCACTGTATTCCACGTCGCTGAACGTCTTCTGCTTCATGCTGGTATCCTCGCATCCTTCGTCTTTTGTCTTGATACCAGTATACCACAGTTTGCTTCGTTCTGCACTATCTTCCCATTGATTAAATCAGCGTTTCCTTAAGGAAATACCATATAATCGAGTGGTTCAGTAAGTACTTCTATTAATTCCAGAGCATTCGCTTTGTACATCAGGCTGCCGGAACCCGTCACTTGGCGATCACACCGTTTTCCTCCAGCAGAAGCCAGATTTCCCGGTTGATGGCTCTGCGCACCTTGCCGTAGTTCCGTTCCGTGCAGACGGTGGAGATGGCGATGGTAACGTCGTCGGCGGTAAATTCGACGACGCCCTTGTATTCGGGTCCTTCGATGATCTCCGGAATGTTCTGTCCGATCCTGGTCAGCTCGCGCCTGAGCAACTCCTCGACCTCCTTCAGCGGCTGGTCGCCGGCGAGGGTAATGTTGATGGTATAGCTGCAATTTCTCCTGGACAGGTTCAGTATGTTTTTCATGTCCCGGTTGTTGAAGTGCTTGAGGTTGCCGTCGTTGTTGACCAGGACCGTGGAGCGTATGCCGATATCCTGCACCCAGCCGCGAAAGCCGTTGACATCGATATAATCGTCAATCTGGTACTCGTCCGAGAAGGCGATGGTAATGCCCGCGAGCACGTCGGCCACCAGGCTCTGCGCGCCCATCGAAACCGCCAGCGACAGTATGCCCACCGACGCCAGCAGGGTTCGGCCATCCAGCCCCAGGCTGTCAAACGCGCTGAAAACAAAGGCGAAGACGATGAAATACTGTATAAAGCTGCTGACGAGGCGGAAGATGGTTTCGCTCCGCTTTTCCAGCAATGCGCAGATGATATCGGTCACGAGGCTGAACACCAACAGCGCCAGCTCGACGCTCAGACTGACAATCAGTATTTTTGCAAAGGCAAACAGGTTGAAGCCCGGCGTCCACCTGCCGTTGAGCACATAATAGAGTATGAAGAAACGGTTGCGCCCTTCGGCGTTGATCTGCAGCGCGTACAGCAGAACAGCCAGCATGACGCCCGCGGCGAGGCTGAATACCAGACGGGTTCGTCGCTCCGGAGTTTTCAGCCTTGGATTTGCGCTCAGGCGGCTGAGCGCCATAAAGAAGCGGCTGTTGTAGGCCTGATGCATAAAGGCGGTCGTGCGTCCGGGCGCGTCTCGGCGCTCAGCGGCCTCGGGCGCATTTTCAAGCGCGTCTGCACCGGGATAGCCGGACAGCAGCAGCACCGCGAGTATGGCGTAGGCGACCAAGAAGCAGCCGGCGAAGGACAGCGCAACCGTCGGCAGGCGCCGAAAGACCGCGTCGGCGTGAACGGCGCTGTAGTAGACGCGCTCGCCGTCGTTGTTCGAGCATCCATACCAGCGCTGGGCGTTCAGCATAAAATGATCGATGGTGTCCCCCTGCAGCGCCCTCTCGGTCATGCCCAGGCTCAGGGCATTTTTACCGATCAGGTCAGGGTCGCTGGCGTTCAGTATGACGCCGGTTTCGGGTTCCAGCGCCAGAAAAAGACTGTCTTGCGGAGTCATGACCGCCATCCGCCGATTCACGGAATTCGCGTCCTCCGATTGTGTCTCAGGGATCATCGCCATGACCAGCGCGCCGTAGCCGTCGCTGGTATCGCCGTCGTCCATGCACACGCCCACGAGCTGGCGCTCCAGGAGGGTGGCGGCATCCACGCCCGGGGTCAGCACGATGCTGGGCACGCCCGTCAGAAGCTTTCGGAATTCGCTGTTGGGTACGGTTTCATCCGCGCTGAAGGCCAGATTGACATAGGGTGCATTGGACAGCTTCTCCCGCCCGTGATCGTCGTAGAGCATCAGGTAATCCGCACCGACGATGCGGCTCATCTCCCCAAGCGCTTCGGGGGTGCAGAGCTCCGGGTTTCCGGCGAGCGTGTCGGCGATGCAGCGGGCATAGCGCACGCAGACCGCCTCGTTCCAGGCCTCGGCGTCCCTGACATCGCTCTGGACGGAGGCGGCCACATCCCGGTAGCTTTCCAGCAGGCTGTTGTTGCTCTCCGTGACGGTATACAGCTGGGTCAGGCAATTGATGAAGAACGTCACGACGCCCACAGACAGCATGCCCACAAGCCCCAGCACGACGACGGAGCGACGCATGCGATCCGCGCCGTACTGCTTGCGCTTCTTTTCACTGGCGGATGGATTTCGATATTCCCGAATGGCGGACAGCACCCAGCAGGCGGCGGTGATGAAAAACAGCAGGGCTAAGCACAGCGCAAGCGCCAGCCGGGGAATCCCGAGGGTGGCCAGCCCTTCGACGGACACGATCAGCGCAATCCGCGCCATGACGTTGGTGTCCTCATCGAGAAGCGAAAAGGGGCCGGACAGAGCGTATATGCAGGACTCTCCGTTGACTTCGATGATATCGACGCCGTTGCCCGACGCCCCGGCGCTGATTCCGAGCGCCTCCAGATTGTCGGCAGACGGGTCGATGCCCTGTGAATTGTAGATGATCGAACGGGATTCGTCGTCCGTGAACACGACGATACGGCCGCCATAAACGCGCTCCAACCCGGCAATTTCGTTGTACGGGTCGATGAAGGTGTCCAGCAGGTCGAACGGCTCTTCCGGGTCCGCCAGATCGATGTAGTAGTAGTCCTCGTACAGGCGGCAGAAGCCGTTGAACGCCGGCGAAGCATCGCCCTCGCCGGTCCCTCTCATGTAGAATCCCCAATCCCGCCGCGCGCCGTCGTCATCCCTGAGCGCGGAGGGCTCAATCGACGACAGGTCGACGCCCTCGGGCGCGACCAGCGCATCGCCCGACAGCCGGACGACGCATCCGTCCGCGTAGAGACCGATGACGGCGTCGCCCAACCGCTGTGCCCGCTCCCGGAATGGATACGCCCGGAGTTCAACATATTTGCGGCAGGCCGCCTCCTGCTTGACGGCGATGCGGTTGGCGTCGCCCACAACCTCCACGACGGCGTCGGTCAGGCTGTCAATCTTTTCGGCGCACTGCTTTTTGGCGTAGCGTATGTCAGATCGCAGGCCGATCCGGCTGTATATGGCCGCGAGCACGGCTGTCAGCAGCAGTATCGAGATCACGCAAAGCGTCCCTTTGTTTTTCAAGCGCTTCATAGGTTATGCACAGCCTCCCAGTAAAGCCGTCTATCGCGGCACGACGCCGCCCAATACCAGGTCCGTTCACGGCGCGATCAGCGCGTCGTTCAAAAAGCCGAACAATCTGTCCTGAAAGTCCCTATGGTAAGGCTTTTCAAGAAAGGCCACGTGCGACGCGCCTTTGATTACTTCAAGCCTGGAATGCTCCGGCAGATCGCGCAATACCGCGTTGATCCGGTCATAATTCAGGTAAGGGTCCCTGTCTCCGCATATCACAAGCGTGGGCGTTGAAATCCTTTCGGGATCGATCAACGCCTGCGACGCATCGACGCAGATGTCGCGCCGTCCGCCGTTGGGACTGTATTCCCCGTCATAGTGCCAGGAGCTTGAGCAGAGCATTTCGACGACGACCGGGTCTGCGACGCTATAATCAATCATGCCCTGCCGTGTGCATTGGAAATCGCCCGCCGCGTGCGCCCATGTGTTGTGATGGAAGGGCTCCGTCACCTCGCTGGCCCCGATGCCGCAGAGGATCGGCGCGTACAGCACAAGCCTTCTGATGTGCTCCGGGTACTTTGCCGCGCACCGGCTGGTTGTCACCGTACCCCAGCTCCAGCCAAGCAGGTCGATCCGGCTCTGCCCGGACATTTCGCATATCCGGTCAACCGCCGCGTGGATGTCCTCAGCGGCATAGTCCGAATCCGGCAGGAAGCCGTCCTCAACCGCCCCAGACTGGCCAAAGCCCGCGATGTCCAGCCGCCAAACGGCATAGCCCTCCCGTGCCAGCGCGCGTACAAGGCTGTAGTCCTCGTAATCGATGTCGAATTCATGGGAAGAATAGGTGACGCCATGAACGAGCAGAATATTCCGGTCCGGCTTCGTGCCATTGACGCTCACGCGATCCAGGTGCAGGGCGATCCCCGCCCGCTCCAGCGGGACTGCCTCATAGGCATATGAGAGTACGTCCACTTCGGCGAACGCGGGCAACGCAGCCAGGCAAATCAGGGCGATCAGCATCCAGACAACGCGCTTTCTCTTCATCTTCGCTTCTCCTTTGTCGGGGCTTTAGGGCGTGTTTCTAAAATGCCAGAAGGGCATTTGGAACACGCCCTAAGTATTTAGTGGTTAGTATTTAGTGGCGGTGCAAGCGGCGCGATTTTCAAATTTTCAATTTGAAAATCCGCGGTTTCGGCCTTCGGCCGAAACTGACTTGCCCGAATTGGAAATTCGGTCAAGTCACCAGCCCTGACGGATTTGTTTGATTAAAGGGAAACGGCAGAGGTTTCAACGTTTCTC
>JAZSAA010000120.1:0-3035 GCA_045601625.1 Clostridia bacterium
CATCCCCGTGGACGGCAACACCGTGCTGCGCACCCGGGTGTACGAGGAAGGCCGCCTGCCCTCGCTCATGGACGCCCAGAGCTACCTGTTCGACGTGAAGGCCGCCGGCGAAGCGCCCTATGTGGTCTCGCTGGTCTCGGACCCCACCGGGCTGTACAGCGACGAGACGGGCATCATGGTCATGGGCCTGCACCCCGAGGCGAAGTTTCCCCACGGCGACTACGGCCACGGCGCGAACTTCTGGATGGACTGGGAGCGGGAGGCCCACGTGGAGCTGTTCACCGGGGCGGGGGAAACGGCGATATCCCAGGAGTGCGGCATCAAGCTGCACGGCCGCAACACCCGCGCCTTTGAACTGAAGAGCTTCAAGGTGATCGCCCGGGGCCGCTACGGCGCGAAGCTATTCAAATACCCGCTGTTCCGCGACCGGCCCTGGGACGAATACGAGGCCTTCATACTGCGCTATTCGGGGCAGGATTACAAGTATACCTTCATGCGGGACGCGGTGCTGACATCCATGGCCGCCAACACCAGCGTGATGTACATGGAGGCCGAGGAGTGCATCGTCTACCTGAACGGCGAATACTACAGCGCCATGTACGTGCGGGAGAACGTCAGCCCCTTCTCCCTGGCCCGCCGCGAGGGCTGGGCAGGGCAGGAGGCCGCGCTGGACCTGGTCAAGAGCGGCGCGGACGTGAAGCAGGGCACCAACGAGAGCTATGCCGCGCTGCGGACCTGGCTGGACGGGCACGCCGCCAACACCCGGGAGGCCTACGAGAGGATCGCCGCCGAGGTGGACATCGACAACTTCATCGAGTTCGCCACCTTCTACTGCGTATACGTGCCGCCGGACACCGTGAACGTGAAGCGCTACCGCAACACCGCCGCCGGGAGCAAGTGGCGCTGGGTGCTGTACGACCTGGACCGCGGCCTGCGGGGCGGCAAGAGCAGCGACAGCGGCTTCGAGCTGATGGCCCAGGGCACCAATGCCCAGCTGTTCAACGCTGTCATGGCCAACGACCAGCTGCGCGAGCGCTTCCTGGACAACCTGAACCTGGCCCTGTCCACCTACCTGTCCAGCGAAAACCTGGCCCGGGCCGTGCAGGCCCAGTACGAGCGCATCAAGCCGCTTCTGCCCGACTACCTGGCGAAGGTGGACGTCACCGAGTCCCGCTACCAGACCAACCTGAAAAACCTGATGTCCAACGTCCGAACCCGGCCCGCCCTCGTGCTCCAGCAGTGCGCCGAGTACCTGCACATGAGCGAGGCCGAGGTGCGCGCGCGCTTCCCCGAGGCCATCGCGGCCATCGAGGCATACAGCGGAAAATAAGAGAGCAGGACCGACCATCAGAAAAGGAGGAACCCCCATGAAGAAACTGTTGGCACTGATGCTGTGCGCGATGCTGGCCCTGGGCGGCATGGCCCTGGCCGAGGCCGGCGCGACGGACGGCGAGTACACCGTGACCGGCCGCGGCTTCTACGGCGACCTGAACGTCACCGTGGTGATCGAGGGCGGCGCGATCTCCGACATCGTGGTGAAGGATTGCCCCGAAACCCCCGAACTGGGCGGCAGGGCCATCGACATCATGACCATGGAGATGATCGACAACAACACCTCCGGCGTGGACAGCGTCTCCGGCGCGACGGTAACCTCCGCCTACTTCCGCATGGCGGTGAACGAGGCGCTGAAGCAAGCCAACGCCCCCGAGGCCATGACCGCGAAGGTAGCCGCCCCCGAGAAGACCAGCGAGGCGCTGGAATGCGACGTGCTGGTGATGGGCAGCGGCACCGCGGGCCTGTCCGCCGCCATCGCCGCGGCAGAGGCCGGCGCGAATGTGCTGGTCATCGAAAAACAGGACATCCCCGGCGGCTCGGCCGTGACCAGCGCCGGCATCGTCTATGCCCCCGTGGACGAGAATGACAAGGCGGCCATGGTCAAGTACTACATGGACCGCGCCGAGGGCAACGCCAACGAGGAGCTGCTGGCCTTCTACGCTGACAACGCGCTGGGCACCATCGCCTGGCTGGAGAGCCTGGGCGTGCAGTGGCTGATGACCGTGCCCGCGGGCACCGCCCCGGAGCCCCGCGCCCGCTTCTCCATGACCGCCGACGGCCAGGGCATGACCGGTGCGGCGCTGGTGAACCCGATGCTGGAAAGGCTGAACGAGCTGGGCGTCGAGGTGCTCTGCGGCGTGAAGGGCACCGAGCTGCTGCTGGGCGACGACGGCGCCATCACCGGCGCGAAGGCCGAAGGCAGGACCGCCGACTACGAGATCGCCGCGAAGGGCGTCACCCTGGCCACCGGCGGCTTCGACGCCAGCAAGGAGATGAAGGCCCGGTATTCCCCCGTCGCCGAGAACGACTTCCCGCTGTCCAGCAAGGGCAACGTGGGCGACGGCATCAACATGGGCATGGCCATCGGCGCGGCCACCGAGTTCAAGGGCGGCGTGATCGGCTTTGACTTCGTGGACGGCTCGCTGCCCGCCAGCGGCATGAACGCCGTAGCCATGTATTGCAGCAGCTACGTCCAGCCCGACGGCACCTTCGTCAGCAAGGTGATCGACTATCCCATCACCTACACCGCCATCAAGGAGCTGGGCGTGGACCACTTCTACGGCCTGTACGACGCCGCGGGGGCCGAGACCGCCGAGGCCGCCGTGGCCGTGGGCTTCGGCTGGAAGGGCGACACCGTGGAGGCCCTGGCCGAGGCCACCGGCATGGACGCCGCCAAGCTGGCCGACGCCATTGAGCAGGACCCCGACCTGAAGGAAGCGCCCTACTACGCCGTGATGGTGAAGCCCACCACCATCGGCTCCATGGGCGGCTTGGTGATCGACACCGACGCCCGGGTGCTGAAGGCGGACGGCAGCGCCATCCCCGGCCTGTACGCCACCGGCGAGGTGGCCAACGGCGGCTTCTACAACGTGGAATACCCCGCCTCCGGCTCCTCCCTGTCCCTGGGCATGACCTTCGGCCTCGAGGCCGGCCGGAACGCCGCGGAATATGTGAAGTAAGCGAGAGAACAACCGGCAGGG
>JAZSAA010000121.1:0-4529 GCA_045601625.1 Clostridia bacterium
CTCCCTGGGCGTCAGCATGCCCTTGCGCACCATCTCCTCCACCAGGGTGTGGTCGGTGGTCAGCTGGAGGATGGCCCCGTGGCGGATCAGGTAGATGCGGCTGTCCCCCACGTGGGCGATCAGCACGTCCCCGTCCTGCCGGGCCAGCGCCGAGAAGGTGGTGCCCATGCCGCTCATGCCCTCGTTCTCCAGGGCCGCGCGGTACACCGCATCGTTGGCCTGCGCCACCGCGGCGTGCAGCGCCTGCCCCGTGATGGTCCCGACCCCGCGCATCTGTTCCGAGAAGACCTGCACCGCCATGGCGCTGGCCACCTCCCCGGCGTTGTGGCCCCCCATGCCGTCGGCCACGGCGCAGAAGCGCTCGCCCTCCCGGGGCAAATAGTAGGAATCCTCGTTGAGGGCGCGAACCCTGCCGATGTCCGTGATTGCGTAAACCTTCATGGGCGAAACCTCCGTATTGTGGTCGAAACGGGAACGGTCCTGTCATTGTGTGCAGGCGGCGGGAAATGGCGGCGCGGGCGCCGCCGCTGCAGGCTGGCCGCGAGGTCAAGGGCGAGTCCGCAGGGCTAAGCCTGTCCGCCCAGCGCCTTGCGGCGCAGCTGGGCGCATGCGCCCTCGATATCGGCGCCCATCTCCCGGCGGACGGTGGCGGAGATGTGCTTGAGCTCCAGCCGCTTCTGGAACGCCTCCACCGCGCGGCGGTCGGGGGCCTCCAGCTTGCGCTCCTTCACGTCGTTCAGCGGGATCAGGTTCACGTGGCAGCGCATCCCCCGCAAGCGGCGGGCCAGCTCCTCGGCGTGGCGCACGTCGCTGTTCAGGTTCTTGATCAGGGCGTATTCAAAGATCACCCGCCGGCCCGTCTGCTCGATGTAATACTTGCAGGCGGCCAGCACCTCCTCGTAGCTGTAGGCGTTGGCCACGGGCATGATCTTCTGGCGGATCTCGTCGTTGGGCGCGTGCAGCGACAGGCTCAGCGTCACCGGCAGGCCCTCCCTGGCGAAGTCGTACATCCGGCGCACCAGTCCGCAGGTGGACAGGGAGATGTTCCGCAGGGAGATGTTCAGCCCCTTCGGGTCGTTCACGAGGCGCAGGAACCTGACCACGTTGTCGTAGTTGTCCAGCGGCTCGCCGCTGCCCATCAGCACGATATTGTGCACCCGGCGTTCCGGGTCCTGCGCCTGGATGTGGCGGTTCGCGCACACCACCTGGCCCAGGATCTCGCCGGGGGTCAGGTTGCGCACCTTCCCCTCCAGGGTGCTGGCGCAGAAGGCGCAGCCCATGCGGCAGCCCACCTGGGTGGACACGCACAGCGTATCCCCGTGGTGGTAGCGCATCAGCACGCCCTCGATCAGGTTGCCGTCCTCCAGCGCGTAGAGGAACTTCTCCGTCTCGTCCAGCTTCGATTTAAAGCTGTCCATGATCCGCACCGGGTTGGCCACGGCGACCTCGCCAAGCCGGGAGCGCAGGTCGTTGGAGAGGTTCGTCATTTCCCCGATGTCCGCGCCACGGACGAGCCAGCCAGCGATCTGCCCCGCCCGGAAGCGGCTCTGCTTCAAATCGTCAACGACGAAGCGCTCCAGCTCGTCGCCGGTGAGCCCTAAAAGCTGTATCCTGTCCACCTAAATGCCCTTTCTGCGCATCCGCGCGATGAAGAAGCCGTCCATATTGTCCCTGTGGGGCAGTATTTGGAGCATGCCGTCCGCAAGCCACGGCTTCAGCGCCTCCGGCAGCCAGCCGTCCGCGTCGTCCGGCTCGAAACCGGGATGGCCTTCGAGGAACGCCCTGACGACCCCCTCGTTCTCCTCCGGCAGGATCGTGCAGGTGGCGTACACAAGCAGGCCCCCCACCTTCACCGCTTCGGCGCAGGCCGACAGGATCTTCAGCTGCAGCGGCGGCAGCGCGTCCAGCTCCTCCCCGGTCTTGCGGTACTTGATGTCCGGCTTCTCAGCGATCACGCCCAGCCCGGAGCAGGGGGCGTCCACCAGCACCGCGTCCATGGACAGCCTCATGGCCTCCACCGGCTTCGAGGCGTCCCGCTGGACGGGGCGCACGTTCTCAAGCCCCAGCCGCAGCGTCGCGGCCCGGATCAGCGCCACGCGATGCTCGTGCACGTCCCAGGCGTGGACCCGGCCCGAGGTGCCCATCAGCTCGGCCATCAGGCAGGTCTTGCCCCCCGGCGCGGCACAGGCGTCCAGGATCTGCATCCCCGGCCTGGCCTGCACGGCCCGGGCGGCCAGCATGGCGCTTTCACCCTGGATGGAGAACAGGCCCTTGCGGTAGCCCTCGTGGGCGGACAGGTTGCCGCCGTCGGACACCACGAAGGCGTCCGGCACGGTCCCCGGCTTCCAGTTCAGTCCCTGGGCGGTCAGCCATTGGCCGAATGCGGCGGCGTCCATGCGCAGCCGGTTCGGACGGACGGTCTGCTCTCGCCGGGCGGGCGTCCAGGCGGCGATGGCCTCGGCGTCATCCATGCCGTAGGCGTCGATCAGCCGCCGCACCACCGGCGCGGAGACGCTGTAGCGGGCCCGCAGGTACGCCACGGGGTCGCTCGCCTTATCCGGCAGCGACAGCGTCCCGGCGTCCCGGGCGCGGATCAGGTTGCGCAGCACGCCGTTCACCAGGCCGGTAAAGCCCTCCCGCCGGGCAGCGCGCACCTGCTTGACGGCCTCGTCCACCGCGGCGTGGTCCGGCACCCGGTCCATGAACAGGATCTGGGCCGCGGCGATGTGGAGGATGTCGTTCACCACCGGCTCGGGCCGCTGGTCCATGAACCTGCCCAGCATGTGCTCGATGTACAGCCGGTTCTCCACCGCGCTGTAAAACAGGGTCGAGGCCAGGCGGCTGTCCTCGGGCTTCAGACGGGCCTCCTCCAGCCGCCGGTTCAGGGCCAGGGAGGCGTAGGCGTCGCCCCGCACCACGTCCTGAAGGGCGCGGAGGGCAGCGTCACGGGCGGTGATTTGGGCTTGCGGGCGACGAACACTCTGCCCAGGACCGTTTTCCCGGCGCGATTCGCTGCCCGGGGACCTCTTCCGTCCCGCCTTGCGGTCCACCTTTCCCAAAGCGGAAGGCTTTGGGGAAGGCCGGTCCCCCCTGGGTGTGTTTCGGTCAGGGCCCGATGCGCCGCCCTTACGACTCTCACGCTTTCCCTGTTCCATGTTACCTGTTTCCTGTTCCCTCAATTCGTCACGCTTCATCCGTCGTTGTCCTTCCCAATATCGTCCCGACCCCGATCCCCTTGCCCATCAGGTAGGCCTTCGCGGTCATGCGCCTGCCGCCGGGGGCCTGGAGCTCCAGCACCTCCAGCGCGCCCTCGCCGCAGCGCACCACCAGGCCCGCCTTCGGGGAGGATACGATCACCGTGCCGGGGGCGGCGTCGCTGTCGCAGGCCACGGCCCTGGCCAGGTAGAGCTTCAGCCGACCGCCGTCCATGTCGGTGAACGCACAGGGCCAGGGGTTCAGCCCCCGCACCTTGCAGGCGATTTCCGACGCCGGTCGGTTCCAGTCGATCTCACCCAGGTTCCTGTCCATCATCGGCTCGTAGGTGGCCGCGTCGTTGTCCTGGGGTATGAGGTCGATTTTGCCCGCCAGGTAGTCCGGCAGGGTCCCGGCCAACAGGTTGGCGCCGAGGACGGACAGCCGGTCGATCAGCTCCCCGGCGGTCTCCAGCTCGCCAATGGGCGTGGCCGCGCTGCGCAGCATGTCGCCGGTATCCAGACCGACGTCTGTTCTCATGATCGTTACGCCCGCTTCCCGATCGCCCATCACGATACACCAGTTGATGGGCGCGGCGCCCCGGTGCTTCGGCAGCAGCGAGGCGTGGACGTTCAGCGTGCCGAAGCGCGGGATGTCCAGCAGCTCCTGTGTCAGGATCTGGCCGAAGGCTGCCGTGACCACCACGTCCGGCGCAAGGGCCTTCATCTGTTCCACGCCCTCCGGCCTGCGGATGCGCTCGAACTGAAACACCGGCAGGCCCTTTTCCAGCGCGAACTTCTTGACCGGGCAGGCGGTCAGCTTATTCCCCCGGCCCGCCGGTCGGTCCGGCTGGGTGACGACGCCCACGACGTCAAACCGACCGTCGTCGGTTATCGCCTTCAACGAGGGCACCGCGAAGTCGGGGGTGCCCATGAATACGAGTCTGTATTTGCTCACGCCTTTTCTTCCTCTTCTTCCTGAATTTGATCCGTAACGTCCTCGATCATCTTGTCGACATAGAGCACGCCGTCCAGGTGGTCCAGCTCGTGGCACAGGCACACGGCCAGCAGCCCCTCGCCCTCCACCTCGATGTGGTTGCCCTTGCGGTCCTGGGCGTGGACGCGCACCTTCTCCGGACGCTTGACGGTGCCCCGCCGCCCCGGCACGGACAGGCAGCCCTCCGCGCCGACGACCTCCCCCTCGCTCCACAGGATCTCGGGGTTCACCAGCTCGATCAGGCCCTCGCCCACGTCGATGACCACGGCCCGCTTCAGCACCCCCACCTGGGGCGCGGCCAGGCCCACGCCGTCGGCCTCGTACATGGTGTCGGCCATGTC
>JAZSAA010000122.1:0-2258 GCA_045601625.1 Clostridia bacterium
GATTTGTCGCGGGGCGACAAATCAGAATTCAGTATTTAGTATTTAGCATTTAGTGGTTAGTGGAGGAGGAAATCCTTGCGGATTTCTTTTGATTCAAAGAATCGAGAAACGTTGAAATCTCTGCCGTTTCCCTTTAATCAATCAAATCCGTCAGGATTTGTACCGCCACTAAATACTAACCACTAAATACTAAATACTCAAATTCTGATTTATCGAGCACAGCTCGATAAATCAGAATTTGCCCCACTCCGGCGCTTGCGCTTCGAACGTCATGCCCCGGTAATCGACCAGCGGGCTGGCGTTGGAGACGGTCAGCCTTTCGTGCCAGAGGCAAAGCTTTGCGCACTGGTGCCGGCGGTTGGCAGCGCGGTCGCCGTAGCGGTCGTCGCCCAGCAGGGGGTGGCCGAAGTCGGCCATGTGGGCGCGGAGCTGGTGGGTGCGGCCGGTGACGGGCTCGAGGGCGACCTCGGCCAGGCCGTTTTGCCGCTGCCCGATGACCCGATAGCGGGTGCGAATGGGCCTGGCCCCGGGGGCATCCCTGTGCAGCACGCGGACCTCGCCCCGGCGGGCGTCCTTCACGAGGAAGGCGTCCAGGGTGCCCTCCCTCTGCGGGAAGCGTCCCACGGCCAGGGCGCGGTACAGCTTGCGCACGCCGCTGTGGTCGCGGAAGGCGTCGAGGGCCTGCGCGTGGACGGCTTCGTCCGCGGCAGCCAGCACGATGCCGCCGGTGGCCGCGTCCAGGCGGTGGCAGAGCCCGGCGTCCGGCCAGCGGCGGCGCAGTCGCGCCAGCAGGGTGTCCGCGCCCACGCCGTCCCGGTCCACGTCCACCGGCAGGCCCTGGGGTTTCACGGCCACGATCAGCCGGTCGTCGGTAAACAGGATGTCCGGCTCTGGCGAGAGCCACCTGTCGTCCAGGTAGATCGACAGCGCGTCCCCGCCCCGCACGGCGGCGTCGGCCCCGCATTTGACGCCGTTCACCCGTACATCCCGCTTCTTCAGCGCGTCCCGGAGCACGCGCCCCGGCAGCAGCGGCCAGGCCCTTCTCAGGTATCTCTCCAGGGGCATGGCGGGCACGCCCTGGGGAATGGTGTGCTCCGTCACGGCGCGTCCTCCTCCGGCCAGGCCAGGTAGATTTCCTCGTAGCGCAGCGGCTCCACGGCCCCGTCGGTCAGGTTTGCCAGGCGGGAGAGGAAGCCTGCCTCGTCGGCGCAGCGGATCACGAGGGTGTAGGTCACCACGTCGGTGAAGGCCTTGTCCTCGACGATCACCGGCTCGTCCTTCAGGAAGAAATCCATGCGGTTGATCAGGGGGTAGCCGATCTCCATCAGGTAGCGGGCGGTGGGGTGCATGGTGCCCACGCCGCTGGCCCGCAGCGCCGCCACGGCCCCCTGGGAATAGGCCCGCACCAGCCCGCCCGCGCCCAGCAGCACGCCGCCGAAGTAGCGGGTGACCACCACGGCGCAATTGGTGACGCCCCGGGCCTTCATCACCTCGATGATGGGCATGCCGGCGGTGCCCCCCGGCTCGCCGTCGTCGGAATAGCGCATCACGCCCATGTTGGGGCCGATGATGTAGGCGTAGCAGTTGTGGGTGGCGTCCTTGTACTTCGCGCGCATCTCTGAAAGGAAGGCCAGCGCCGCTTCCTCCGTCTCGCAGGGCCGCCCATGGCCGATAAACCGGGATTTGTTCACGATGAACTCCTCCTGGGCGTCGCGCAGGAGGGTTTTGTAGGGCTTGAGGGACATGGGGGCCTCCTTTCGTATATTCTGATTTGTCGGGGAGACGGAACCCCTCCGGCGCTACGCGCCACCGTCCACGGGCCTGCCGGCCCCATCTCGCTGAAAACAGTCCACTGGACTGTTTTCCTGGCGCTCGATGCCCCTTTCAGGGGAGGCTTTTGGCTAACTTACCGGGGGTATCGGGGGCGGAGCGCCCCGATCTTTAATCGTACGCGGCGGCGTGTACGCCGCGGGCGGGGGTTTTTTTTGCGGCAGGGAGCCTGTCGACCAGAGCAAAAAAGGCTTCCTTGCAGATTTGCCGCCCGGAAATCCGCAGGATTTCAGGCAAATCTGAGGAGGATGTATTGAAGGGGGTCCTGTCCCCCTTCAAACGGGCGGCAGCCCGACAAATCAGAATTCTATCACGTACCTCTTATACGCATTCACGCACGTCGTCTCGCCGTATTTTCGCTCCCTTTGGAAGCCCAGGGCGCCGTATTCCTGGTGGACGTGGCCGAAGACCAGGTAGCGGGGGTGCCA
>JAZSAA010000123.1:0-2447 GCA_045601625.1 Clostridia bacterium
TCCACGACGATCAGCGTGTTGCCCAGGTCCCGCAGGCCCTTGAGGCTGTTCAGCAGCCGCCGGTTGTCCCGCTGGTGCAGGCCGATGGAGGGCTCGTCCAGTATATACAATACCCCCACAAGCCCGCTGCCGATCTGGGTAGCGAGCCTTATGCGCTGGGCCTCGCCGCCGGACAGCGTGCCCGCGCTGCGGGACAGCGTCAGGTAGCCCAGGCCGACGTCGGTCAAAAAGCCCAGCCGGGACTGGATCTCCTTCAAGATCTGGTGGGCGATGATCTGCTCCCGCTCGGTCAGGGCGATGCCGTCGAAGAAGGCGCGGCAGTCCCGCACGGACAGGTCGGAGATCTCGGCGATGTTGCGCTCCTTGATGGTCACCGCCAGCGACTCCTTTTTCAGGCGCTTGCCTTTACAGTCGGGGCAGGGCACCTGGCTCATGTAGCCCTCGTACAGGTTCTTCATGGCGTCGGAGTTCGTCTCCCGGTAGCGGCGCTCCAGGTTGGTGACGATGCCCTCGAAGGGCGCGGAGAACGTGCCGCCGCCGTCGCCCCGGGTGTAGTGGATGCGCACCTTTTCGCCGTTCGTGCCGTAGAGGAGGATGTTCACGGCGCTCTCCGGCAGGTCCTTCACCGGGGTGTCCAGCGAGAAGCCGTACTGCTCCGCAAGGGCGGTGAGGTAGGTGTGGGCCATGGAGTCGAATTCGCCGCTGTTCCAGCCGGAGACCTGTATGGCCCCCTGGTTCAGGGACAGGCTTCGGTCGGGAATGACGATGGCCGGGTCTATTTTCATCAGCATGCCGAGGCCTGAGCAGGTGGGGCACGCGCCGTAGGGGTTGTTGAACGAGAACATGCGGGGGGTCAGCTCGCCGATGGAGATGCCGCAGTCCGGGCAGGCGTAGTTCTGGCTGAACAGCGTATCCTCTCCATCGATGACCGACGCGACCACCAGTCCTTCGGCCAGCTTCATGGCGGTCTCCAGCGAGTCGGTCAGGCGCTGCTGGATGTCCGGGCGCACGACCAGCCGGTCGATCACGATCTCCACCGTGTGCTTCTTGTTCTTGGCCAGCTTCGGCGGGTCGGACAGCTCGCACAGCTCGCCGTCGATGCGGGCGCGGACGTAGCCCTGCTTGGTCATGTCCTCCAGCATCTTCACGAATTCGCCCTTGCGCCCCCGCACCACCGGGGCCAGGATCATCAGCTTCGTGCGCTCGGGTAGGGCCATGATCTGGTCCACGATCTGGTCCACGGTCTGCTGCTGGATAGGCTTTCCGCATTTGGGACAGTGGGGCACGCCGATGCGGGCGTACATCAGGCGCAGGTAGTCGTGGATCTCCGTCACGGTGCCCACGGTGGAGCGCGGGTTGCGACTGGTGGTCTTCTGGTCGATGGAGATGGCGGGGGACAGGCCCTCGATGTAGTCCACGTCCGGCTTTTCCATCTGCCCCAGGAACTGCCGGGCGTAGGAGGACAGCGATTCCACATAGCGCCTCTGGCCCTCGGCGTAGATGGTGTCGAAGGCCAGACTGCTCTTGCCGCTGCCCGACAGGCCGGTCATCACGATCAGCTTGTTCCGGGGGATGACCAGGTTCACGTTCTTCAGGTTGTGCTCCCGCGCGCCCTTGATGATGATTTCGTTGATGTTCAATGATGCTACCTCGTTCTGTCTGAAGGTTTTTTCGTGTATGTTCGGTGGGTAAATTCTGATTTGTCGCGGAGGCGACAAATCAGAATTCAGTATTTAGTATTTAGCATTTAGTGGTTAGTGGAGGAGGAAATCCTTGCGGATTTCTTTTGATTCAAAGAATCAAGAAACGTTGAAACCTCTGCCGTTTCCCTTTAATCAAACAAATCCGTCAGGGCTGGTGACTTGACCGAATGTCCAATTCGGGCAAGTCAGTTTCGGCCGAAGGCCGAAACAGCGGATTTTCAAATTGAAAATTTGAAAACCGCGCCGCTTGTACCGCCACTAAATACTAACCACTAAATACTAAATACTCAAATTCTGATTTGTCGAGCACAGCTCGATAAATCAGAATATGTACGCGCTCAAAAGTAACCTCTATTCCCCCGCATACGCAATGCCGTCCAACTGGAACAGCAGGCCGTCCTGTCCGCCGACGTGGGCGAACTCGGTCTGTATGGACTTCCTGACCGGGTATTCGCCGTGGAAGCGCTCCTTGATGACCTTCTCCATCACGGGGATGTTCCACACGTCCCGGAACAGGCAGTCCATCTGCACCACGTTTTCCAACGTCAGGCCGACCATGGCCAGGCGCTTCTCCATCTCGTCGATGGCGCCGTTGACCTGGGCCTCAATGGGTTGGCCCACGTTGCCGGCGCAGTAGTTCAGAAAGACCAGGTTCCCGGCCCTGATGACGCCGGAATGCGCTCATTCCTCGTTGACATCGTATCGCTCGATCGCGCTCATGACTTCGCCTCCTCGTCCAGCGAT
>JAZSAA010000124.1:0-2286 GCA_045601625.1 Clostridia bacterium
CGATAAATCAGAATTTACCGATACAACAGGAGGATAACGATATGATTCATACCGCTTACGAGGCCGTCGGCGCGACGACCTATCCCGGCCGGGGCATCATCGTCGGCAAGAGCGCCGACGGCAGGCGCGCCGTGATGGCCTACTTCATCATGGGCCGCAGCGTGAACAGCCGCAACCGCGTGTTCGTGCAGGAGCGCGAGGGCATCCGCACCGAGGCCTTCGACCCGTCGAAGATGGTGGACCCCAGCCTGATCATCTACTGGCCCGTGCGGGTGATCGACAACCACGTCATCGTCACCAACGGCGACCAGACAGACACCATCTACAACCATGTGGACGAGGGATCCAGCTTTGCTGCCGCGCTGCGGGAGCGCACCTTCGAGCCCGACGCCCCCAACTTCACCCCCCGGGTCAGCGCAATGGCCACCTTTGAAAACGGCGATTTCAGCCTGGACATGGGCATCCTTCGCGCCGGCGACGCCCAGGGCAGCTGCTGCCACCGGGTGTTCTGGGAGTATGAGAAGGTCGAGGCGGGGAAGGGCTGCTTCCTGCACACCTACCTGTCCGACGGCAATCCGATCCCGTCCTTCACCGGCGACCCGGAGACCGTGGCCATCGACGACGGCGACGCAGCCAGTATTGCCGAGGGCCTGTGGAACGGTCTGAACGCCGACAACCGCGTGTCCCTGTGGGTCTGCACCCGGGAGCTGGACACGGGCAGGATGGTACAGAAGATCATCAACCGAAACGCTTGACGGAGGGATATGACCATGGCCCATGAGATTCAACTGAAGTACGGCTGCAACCCCAACCAGAAGCCTTCCCGCATCTTCATGGAGGGTGGGGAGCTGCCCCTGGAGGTCGTCAACGGACGCCCCGGCTACATCAACTTCCTGGACGCGCTGAACAGCTGGCAGCTGGTCTGTGAGCTGAAGAAGGCCACCGGCATGCCTGCCGCGGCGTCCTTCAAGCACGTCAGCCCCGCAGGCGCGGCCATCGGCAACCCGCTGACCGACGTGCTGAAAAAGATCTACTTCGTCCCCGCAGACATGGAGCTGTCCCCGCTGGCCTGCGCCTATGCCCGGGCCCGCGGCGCGGACCGCATGTCCTCCTTCGGCGACTTCATCGCCCTGTCCGACCCCTGTGACGCGGCCACCGCGCAGCTGATCCGCCACGAGGTCTCCGACGGCGTCATCGCCCCCGGCTACACCGACGAGGCGCTGGCGATATTGAAAGAAAAGCGCAAGGGCGGCTACAACATCATCAAGATCGATCCGGATTACGTGCCCGCGGAGACCGAGCGCAAGCAGGTGTTCGGCATCACCTTCGAGCAGGGCCGCCAGTCGCTGGAGATCAACAACGAGATGATTTCCAACGTCGTCACCAGGAACAAGACCCTCACCGAAGCCCAGAAGCGGGACCTGCTAATCGCGCTGATCACGCTGAAATACACCCAGTCCAACTCCGTATGCTACGTCAAGGACGGCCAGGCCATCGGCGTAGGCGCGGGCCAGCAGAGCCGCATCCACTGCACCCGCCTCGCCGGCGGCAAGGCCGACAACTGGCACCTGCGCCAGCACGAGAAGGTGCTTTCCCTGCCCTTCCGTGAGGACATCGGCCGCCCCGACCGGGACAATGCCATCGACGTGTACATCTCCGAGGACTGGCAGGACGTGCTGGACGACGGCCGCTGGGAGCGCCTGTTCACCACCCGTCCCGAGCCGCTGACCCGTGAAGAAAAGCGGGCGTACCTCGACACCGTCACCGATGTGGCCCTGGGCAGCGACGCCTTCTTTCCCTTCGGCGACAACATCGAGCGCGCCCACCGCAGCGGCGTGACCTGCATCGCCCAGCCCGGCGGCTCCATCCGCGACGACCAGGTGATCGCCAAGTGCGACGAATACGGCATCACCATGGCCTTCACGGGCATTCGCCTGTTCCACCACTGATAAAGAATCAGGAAAGAGAAATGAGGAATGAAAGCAGGCGATTCAGCAGTATCCATTCTTCATTTCTCATCCCTCATTACTGATCCGGGCTCCCAAAGCGCGGCCTTTCGGCCCCGGCAATTCCCGGCTGTGACGACGAAGGGACGTCGGTGCGGTCGGTGAGAGGCCGAGAAGCCGGTCTTTGGGAGCCGGGGGCAAATTCTGATTTGTCGCGGAGGCGACAAATCAGAATTCAGTATTTAGTATTTAGCATTTAGTGGTTAGTGGAGGAGGAAATCCTTGCGGATTTCTTTTGATTCAAAGAATCGAGAAACGTTGAAATCTCTGCCGTTTCCCT
>JAZSAA010000125.1:0-5633 GCA_045601625.1 Clostridia bacterium
CCGCGGGGGTTTTCTGTGGACGGATGCTTTAAACTAATCTCAACCTAAACCTATACAATCCTGCGGAGCCTTTTCCGCCATACCGGCTGAAGCCCCTTGACTTGCCGCCAGCAACCTGCGGGGTCTTTCCTTGCCAGAACGAAAATCTGCATCACGGCTTTCGCTGTTCTAATACTGTCTGTTCTCAAATAAGAAATAGAATAGATCCTGTGCGATGCAAGACTGCGGCACGACTCCGCTTCGCTGCGCTCAGGATCTTCTACAATTTAATTGAGCAGTATAACCTGAGAGTAGTATTGCTTAATGTCCGCTCCAGCAGTAGATGGTCGCGCCGTCCATGTGCTCCATGTAGCTGGGCTCGGCCCAGCCGCCGCTTTCGCTGGTGCCGATGACCTTTCCGTCGCCCGCGCCGATAGCCATGACCATGTTGACGGCGTTGTCGCCGTTGCTCTGGAAGGCGACGATGTCCCCGGCGGCCACCTCGTTTATGGACTGCACCTGCCGGGAGGCCATGCCGATCAGGTCCTCGGGGATCGTCACCGGCAGCCCCGCGGCCACACACACGTACTGTACGAAGCTGAAGCCCGGGTACAGGTCGTCCTCCTCGCCGTCGAAGGACGCGCCGATGTGGGCCTTAGCGATTTCGAGGATGCGCGCCCGGTCCGCGCCGTCGGCAGCCTCGAGCATCGCCGCGAAGCGCTGCTGCACGCCGCCGTCCAGCATGCTGGGCGCGGAGTCTGCCATCAGCCGGGACGAGGTTTCCCCGTCCAGCAGGCCCGTGGCCTCCAGGCCCGCGGCGGTCTGGAACAGACGCACGGCGGTCTCGGTGGCGTAGCCGTATTCGCCCGACAGGGCGTTGTCGTAGAAGCCCAGGGCGTTCAGGCGCGTCTGTACCGCCCGCACGTTTTCGCCGCTGTCGCCGAACTTCATGGCGTCGGTTCCGGAATCGGACGTGCCGGAGCGGGAATAGATGGCGGCCCAGGTGGCGGCGTCTGCCTGGCCGGTGACCTCCAGGCCGAAATCCCGCTGGAAGCCCTCCACGGCCTGCCGGGTCAGCTCGCCAAAGCAGGCGGTGCGGCTGCCGGTATAGTAGCCCATCTGGCCCAGCCGGCTCTGCAGCACGTACACGTTCAGGCCGGTGTCGCCCTCGCCGGCACTCATCTCGGTCAGGAAGGCGGGCCAGGTGATGGGGCTGTCGGCCATCAGCCGCATCAGCGTCGCGCCATCGGCCACGCCGTTGATGGGCAGGCCGTTGACCATCTGGAAGCTCTCCACCGCCTGGCGGGTGGCGTCGTCAAAGGCGCCGGAGGGCTCGCCGGAGAAGTAGCCGAGGTCCTTCAGGCGGCGCTGCATCACCAGTACGTCGTTGCTGGACGCGCCCATGGACAGCGTCGCCATCTGGGCATAGGCGCCTGCAAAGCGTGCCAGGTAATCCTGGCGGGAGACGGCGTCGGCGCTGTTCAGGCGCTCCATCGTGGCGCTGTCCGCCAGGCCGTTGACCTCCAGCCCGTTGGCCTGCTGGAAGCTCTCCAGGGCGGCACGGGTTTCGGCATCGTAGGTGGAATCGCTGTCGGCGCTGAAAAAGCCCAGCTCCGACAGCCGCTGCTCCAGCCGGATCACCTGTTCCGAGGTCATGTCCACCAGGTATTCGGTGTCCACGGGCTCTGACAACGCGCTGCCGGTCAGCGACAGGGCGGCCAGCAGCGCAATGATCTTTCCGTATTTCATGGGTTTCCTTTCTGAGGGGTGGCTCAGTTGGCCTTTTTCAGGTAGCGCAGCGCCACGAAGCCGCGCTGGCCTTCGTATTCCACGCAGGCGCAGCGCTCGTCGTAGGCGAGTACGTGAACGGCGGCGCCCTTCGGCGCGTCAGCCACGGGCGTGCCATCGAGGTCGGCGCGCCTGTACAGCGCCACGTCAGCGGTGGTCACGGCGTCGAATTCGAGGTAGTTCACGCCGGAATCCCCGGCCGGTTGGTCGTCGGCCAGCTCCAGCGTCCCGATGCGCATGAAGCCCATGACGCCGTCGGCGTTGACGCAGGCCCACGCGCTGTTGTAGGCGCCCAGCTGCACCCGCGTGCCAGAGGCGAGGCGGGTGACGGGGGTGTCAGCGTCGTTCCAGGAGGGGTACAGCGGGGTGTTGTCCTCGATGACGACGGCGTACTGCTTTCCCTTCACGGTGGTGATCCGGCCACCCTCGATTTCGTCGTCCGCGGCCTCGGGCGGTTCCTCGGAGAGCCCGCTGCGCAGCACGAAGCCGGTGATGTCCCGGATGCGCACGCAGGCCCACTTGTCGTTGTAGGCCCCCAGACGCACCTTCTCGCCCAGCTTCAGCGTGGCCAGAATCCCGGATTCGGTGGACCAGCTCTTGAACAGTGAGAGGGCGTCGGCGTTCACATAGCGATATTCCTTGCCCTTGACGACGGTGATCTCTCCGCCATCCACGGCCTCGGCCTCGGGGGTATCGACCTGCTGCACGGCGGACAGCGAGGCCAGCTTCACATAGCCGGTCGCGCCGTCGGCAACGCGCACCTGGGCCCAGGTGTCGTTGTAGGCCAGTATGCGCACCTGCGCGTCCTTCTCCAGGGTCCGCTGCGGGGAGACGGAGTCGTCGGCGTTGACGTACAGCCCCGCCCGCTCGGTCAGCAGCCCGAACAGGTTCTCCTGGGCCGCGACGATGTCGCCGCCGCCTGCGAGCGCCTCGCCGGATTGCAGGGTCAGCGCGCTGCGGGGAATGAAGCCCTCGACGCCCGACGCGGTGGTGATCAACGCCCATTTGTCGGTGTAGGCGTTCAAGCGCACCTGCGTTCCGCCGGAGAGCGTCTCAATGGCCAGGGCGCTCCCGACGGGCAGCTGGAGCACGTTGACCGTATCGCCGCTGACCCGGGCATAGGTCTCGCTATGAACCTGGGCGGCGGTGACGCCGGTCAGCGCGAAGTTTGTCAGCGCGTCGGTGTGGATGAAGCCGTACAGCTTGCCGCTGGCGATGGCCGCCCATTCGCCGCGCACGGCGTAGACTGTCGCGCCGGCGCCCGCGGGCAGCGTGGTCCGGGCCGCGGCGGAATCGTCGGCGCTGTCGTAGAGGCGGGTCTTTTGCTTGAGCCTGGCGGTGGCGATGGGCTGGGCTCCGGCCGAGACCTCCGCCCCGTCGGAGGAATTGTCGCTCAGCGTCTCCCGGCGCAGGGTGACGCCGGGATAGTAGTAGTCCAGGATCGTCTCGCAGGACAGCCCCTTTCGGGCCATGGCCATCGCGCCGCGTTGGCTCATGCCCACGCCGCTGCCCTTCCGGCGGAAGGTGATCTCAAAGGTCTGGTCGCCCCGATCCACCCACACGGTCTCGTTGTCCTCGTCGTTGATGCCCAGGTCGTACCACTGCTCCAGCGCGCCGTAGGTGGGCACGCGGACCGTCACGCTGGCGACGGAGCCGTCGTCCAGGGCGATGGACAGCGCAAAGGCCAGCGCGCGATAGAGCCTGCTGGGCGCGTCGAAGCGCGGGTCTTCGGGCTGTATGGCATCGATGGCGGCGATGCGCATGCCGTCGGCGTTCAGCCCCTGGCGGCGCAGGGCGTCGGCCGCGCCGGCCTCCAGGGCGGCTTGCAGGCGGGCGTCCAGCCCCTCCGCGTCCCGGCGCAGCGTGGCGGTCTTTTTCGCGCCGTCCAGGTCGTAGGGGTCGTCCATGACCACGCTGTAGGTCAGCGCGGCATCGAAGGCGTTGGCCGAGGATTCGGTCTGGCCACCGTTGGAATCGCAGAAGTAGCAGGTGGCGGGGCTGTCGCCGAAGTAAGCCACCTGGCCGCGGGTCTCGTCCACGGCCCTGAGGACGTCGGCGTACTCCGGGGCGTCGCTGTAGCCCCGGAAGCTGAGGGCGTCGCCCGAATCGGAAAGGTCGTAGCCTGAACCGTTCCGGGCCGCCTTGCGCTGCAGGGCGTAGTTTCGGGCCACGATGGCCTGGGCCATCAGCGCCTCGATGCCGCTGGAGGGGGGCATCTCGTTGCCCACGACGCCGTAGAGATAGTCCTCGATGTAGATGCGCAGCACCGCGGCGATGGTGTCGCCGGAGGCGGACAGGAACAGGTCGCCGCAGAAGCGGTTGGAGAGGGCGGGGGAGGTAAAGGTCATGCCTGCGGCGCCGGAGCCGCCGCGGCGGAGCCTGGCGGAAGCACCCAGGCTGACGCTGCGTCCCCCGACGGTGAGCGTCAGGTTGCCGTTCCGGGCGGCGAGGGTCATCTCCGTGCCGGAGGGAATGCGCACCGTGGAGTCGGCAGCGAGGGTGTAGTCGCAGTTGGCCTTCATGGTCAGCGAAGCGGGCGAGCCCAGCCGGGCCAGCTTCACGCGCAGCATGCCGCTGTTTTCAGCCTGGGCGGCCACGGCAAGCAACGCAAACAGCGCCAGCGCGGCGCACAGTACGCGCGCGCAGGCGTTGACGGCCTTCCGTTGAATCGCTGTTCGCATGAAGCCCTCGGTAATTCTTTAGTAGCGACGGCTTATCGGCCCGTGCCGATAAAAAGCCATCTTTATCAATTTCTATTCCTGCGCCTGTTTTCCTGCCGTGAAACAGATTTGTGAGAATATCGAAACGCTTTTGTCAGATGTAATGTGATAATAAAAAATTGAAAGGGAAATAAAGAACGCTTTGTCCCGGATGGCGCTGCGAAGCCCGTCATCCTGAGCGAAGCGAAAGCGGAGTCGAAGGATCTTGCCATAAAAAATCCCGCCGAAGCGGGATTTCATCGTTTTTTGCTTAGGCCTCGGCAGGTGCGCCAACGGGGCAGACCCCGGCGCAGGCGCCGCAGGACACGCAGGTATCGGCGTCGATCTGGAACTTCTCGTCGCCCTCAGAGATGGCGGAAACGGGACACTCTTCTGCACAGGCGCCGCACTTGACGCACTCGTCGCTGATCTGATAAGCCATGATTAGTACCTCCTGTTTTGTTGTTGATACCATTATACACCCAAAGCCTGAAAAATGCAATATCCACGGGCCAAAAAATGCAAAACAGACAAATGAAAGGGTTATAAACAACTAACTACGCAGGTTAGTCATGAAAAACTGCAAGTTTCCCGCCCAAAAATGCAAAAACAATCCCCGACCCAATGGGTCGGGGAAACGCCCGGATCAGATGATTTCCACGAAGACGGGCTTGTCGGCCTTTACGGACGCGGCCTTGACCACGGTGCGGATCGCCTTGGCGATGCGGCCCTGCTTGCCGATGACCTTTCCCATGTCGTCGGGATCGACGCGCAGCTCGACGACGATGCTGTCCTCGTTCTCGACCTCGCGGACATCCACGGCCTCCGGCTTGTCCACCAGGGCCTGGGCGATATACTTGACCAGTTCAACCATCTTACAGGACTCCGCCCTTCTTGAGCAGCGCGCGGACGGTGTCGGTGGGCTGCGCGCCCACGCCCAGCCAGTACTTGGCGCGCTCGTCGTTGATCTTCATCTCAACGGGCTCGGCAACGGGATTGTAGTAGCCGATCTCTTCGATGAAGCGACCGTCGCGGGGGTTGCGGCTGTCGGTGACAACCAGGCGATAGAAGGGCTTTTTCTTCATGCCCATCCTCTTCAAACGAATCTTGACCATTTGGAATTCCTCCTTAATTATGTCAGGTGATTGTATATATACGGCTTTTGCC
>JAZSAA010000126.1:0-3128 GCA_045601625.1 Clostridia bacterium
CGAGTGCATCGTGGGGACTCAGACCGCCTCCACCTATGCCTGGACAGGCAGAGCGTCGTTTGCTTCTCTGGTGGATGGACAGGTCATACTCTACTGGCTTCCCTACGCCGGAACCAGCACGGCGGCGACGCTCAACCTTACGCTGTCCGGCGGTGGCACGACCGGGGCGAAGAATGTGTACATCAGTTCCACGACGCGCTGCACCACGCATATTGCCGCAGGGAACATGGTGCAGATGGTGTACCGGTCAGGTGTGTCGATTGGCGGTACGGCCTACACCGGTTGGTGGATCAGCAGGACGCTCAACGACAACACCTACGACAGAATCCGTTTCAACAACATCATAAAGGCCAAGACCGCCATTACAGCGTCCCGCCTGATTGTCGGGGATTCGGGAGGATATTTCCATCTGGCCGCTGGCTCGATCTTCGATGCGGACAAGCCCATCCTGTGGGCGGCTTCCGCGATTGCAGCTTCAGCGACCGGCACCAACAACTACCTGAGCTTTCCCAGTTGCACCCTGCGCAACAACGCGGGCAGTTCATGGGCGGCAACCCAATATGCCACATTATACCTTGCCGGGACGCTGATTGGCAACAGCTTTGTGGTGGCCAGTGAAAACTGGCTGACGACGGCCCCTGCCAACGAGACACTAACCTACATCGCCCTGGGGTACATGTACTCCACCTACCAGATGTACTTTTACCCGGAGCATCCGATGTACCGGCTGGTGGACGGTGTCCTGACGGCGGTGAGTCAGATGGCCTATGAAGCGCAGGTGGCGGCGAGCACCGCGCAGGCGACCGCTGAAGCTGCCCGAGCTGACTTCAAGCGCGTCATTCGCATCGACAATGACGGCCTTCACGTCGGCGACAACCAGTCCAGCGGCGAGGTGCTCATCGACAGCGAGAGCGTCAACGTCGTGATGAACGGCAACAAGTACAGCCGTTTTGCGGGCAACTATGTGCAGTTCGGCAACTACCAGCTGCGGCGTACCACAGATGGCGGACTGGCATTCAAGATAACCGACATCTAAGGAGGAGGATTTATGGCTGATTTCAGCGTCACTTCATGCACTGTGTCACGGTCGATTGTCGCGCCGGAGGACACCATTGACATCACCATGACCATCAAGAACACCTCCGGCATGAAGATCACCAAAGCCGGATTGAACCTGTGCTTTACCAATGCAGACAGGGGTTTATCTGGTGAGGGCTGGTGGGTTCCCATTGTTCAGCCGGAGACCTCATGCTCGTGGGCCAATTCCGCTTCAAAGACGCTCTCATGGAGTATCACCCCGGATACCATCATGAGCCAGCCCATGTACAACTCGATCTACCAGAGCCTGAAGACACGGCTTGCTTCCGTCAGGACACTCCCATTCAGACTTGAAATTGAGGGTACGACCAGCGATGGCAGCTTTGCCAGCCTGATTTATACGATCAGCGGGGTACAGTACATCGACAAGTATTATAACCCGCAAATCACGCTCGACGCATGGCGCTATCCGAATGACGAGGCCACCGCGCTGGCTACAACCATGCGGGTGGCTCTGGCGGAGGGTAACAACGCCTCCCGGTTCACCGCGACGATGTACTATGCGAGGGATGCCAAGGCGACGACCTCCTCCAGCGTGTTCAACATGAATGTCAGCCGGGATATCCTCTTCGGTGTGGGCTATTCCGCGAACACCAGCGTGCTCCCCGGCACCTTCGTCAACGGTTCCGTCTACAGCTTTCTGCTGGTGGTGTCTGACGGCATCGAGACTGCCAGCGCCATGTGCGTGGTGGATCGTGCCTTTGCCAACCTGCACCTATCCGGTCTCTCCACGGGCGGTGTGGCCATAGGCAAGTTCTCGGCGGCGACGCAGGGAAACCCGCTGTTTGAGTGCGCGTTTCCCATCGTCCTGTCCGGCAGCAAGACCTATGGCCCGGAGAGCAGCATGCCCTCCAATCCCGTGGAAGGGCAGCTGTACTTCGTCGTGGAATGAGGTGACCGGCGATGTCAACGACATACACATGGCGTCCTAACGGAGGCAGGTACTACAGTTCCTCCGGATCATCCGCGGCTGGCGATGACCATTTCTACTATTCTTCAAACCGTGCTTTCCGCATGGACTTCAACGCGCCGACCGTGGATAAGAAGACCATCTCAATAAAGTCGGCAATCCTGCGCGTATACATCGGCACGGCGAATTCCGCGACGCTGACCATAGGGTACAACTACAGCACCTCCTTTGACAACCGGAAGTCGCTGCTGGCGAAGATCACCGGGGTCTCGATGGGCACCAAGACCGGCTCCAAGACCATAGACATCACCAGCATCGTGCAGGCCTACTGCCGGGACGGTCAAACGGGCAAGTTCTACCTGTGGGCCTATGGCACGGGCGGCAGCTCGTCGAATTCCAACTTTCGTGGATATAACCCTTCATCCAGCTACAGTTCGCAGCGTCCGTATATCACGCTGACCTACGATACCAGCCGGGCGAGGATCTACACGAATGGCGAGTGGAAGACCGCTGTGCCGTATGTCTACAAGAACGGTCTCTGGCAACCGGCAGCAATAAAGTTCTGCAACAATGGCTCATGGGAGTAACGGCGCGAGCCGTTCTTTTTATCACCGAAAGGAGGAAATTCGATATGAGGGATTTCTCTGTTGACCTGATCTGGACGAAGGTTCAGATCGCCATTACCGCCATCGGCGGGTGGATCGGCTACTTTGTGGGAGGGATGGACGGCATGCTGATCGCACTCATCGTGCTGATGAGCCTGGACTACATCAGCGGCATCATGTGCGCGGTGATTGACAGGAAGCTGTCCAGCGCCATCGGCTTCAGGGGCATCTGCAAGAAGGTGCTGATCCTCATGCTGGTCGGCGTGGCAAACATTGTCGATCTGCATGTAGTGGGTACCGGAAGCGCTCTGCGCGGCGCGGTGATCTGCTTCTACATGAGCAATGAGGCGCTTTCCCTGTTCGAGAACGCTGCGCACATTGGGCTTCCCATCCCGGACAAGCTCCGGGAAGCGCTGGCACAGCTGCATGGCAGGAAGGACGAGGACGACACGACCAACACGGGCGACGGCGACTGACCGCCGCCCCATTTTTATGAAGGAGGCTATGATTATGGC
>JAZSAA010000127.1:0-6274 GCA_045601625.1 Clostridia bacterium
GGGCGATCAACCTGCGCAACATCGACAGCTCGGCCCGGGCCGCGCTGGCGGTGCTCAGCGAAAACCGGGGCCAGCGGCCCGGACAGGCCCAGGGGGGGCCGCCCGACCTGCCCGACGGCGAGGGCGACGGGACGACCCGCAGCGGCGGCAGCCTGCCGCCACAGGGAGATCCGGGCGAGGCGGGCGAGACCCCGCCGCCGAAGCCCGAGGGGGATGCAGCCCCGCCCCAGAGGCCGGGCATCGACATGCCCGGGGGCAATTCCCTGGCCAGCCTGTCCAACGCCTACACCATCCACCTGGATGCGGACGGGAACGTGACGGAATGGAGCAGCGACCGTTCGGACCTGTACACCGACGCCCAGGTGCAGGCCATGGCCGAGGCCGCGCTGGCCGCGGGGCAAAGCGAGGGCCGCGTCGGCACCCAGTACTACCGCCTGATCGACGACGGGGAGGGCGGCGCGGCGCGGCTGCTGGTGGTGCTGGACGCCCGGCTGGAGTTCCTCTCCGCCCAGCGCATGCTCCGCGCGGCGGCGCTGGTGGCCGGGCTGGCCGGGCTGCTGCTGGCCGTCGGGGCCTGGCTGCTGATCCGCAGGATGCTGAGGCCGGTGCAGGCCTCCTTCGACCGGCAGAAGCAGTTCGTCTGGGACGCCAGCCACGAGTTCAAGACGCCCCTGGCGGTGATCTCCGCCAACGCCGAGCTGCTGTCCCGGGAAATCGGCCCCAACGAATACCTGGGCTACATCCAGTCCGAGGTGAAGCGCACCGACGGCCTGGTACAGGGGCTGCTCACGCTGGCCCGCATGGACCGGGGCACGGTCACTGCCGAGATGAAGCGCTTCGACCTGTCCCAGGCGCTGCTGGGCGTGGCGCTGCCCTTCGAGAGTACCGTGTTCGAGGCCGGCCGGACGCTGGAGACGGACGTGCCCGGGGGCGTGTTCATCCGGGGGGACGAGGCCATGCTGCAACAGCTGGTCGTGATCCTGCTGAGCAACGCGCTGAAGTATTCGGACGAGGGCGGCCTGATCCGCCTTTCCCTGGCCCAGCGGGGCAAGGGCGCGGTGATCACCGTGTACAACACCGGCGCGGGCATCGCGCCGGAGAACCTGGAGAAGATATTCGACCGCTTCTACCGGGAGGACCTGTCCCACAACAGCGCCGTCGCCGGGAACGGGCTGGGACTGGCCATCGCCCGCACCATTGCCGGGGCCCACAGGGGCCACATCCGCGCCGAGAGCGTACAGGGCAGCAGCGCCACGTTTATCGTGACGCTGCCGGGATGACGGTATTTGTTTTTTTGTAGCGGCGGCCCGGAGGCCGCCGCGCTGGCTTTATCCGTAGATGAACTTGTGCAACGCTTCCTTGTTGGCTTCGAAATCGGGCTTGATGCACCAGGTGGTGCCGTACATGCCGGAATCGTAGGTGCCGTCCACGGGGATGCGCAGCTCCTCGAGCTTGCTCAGGTTCGCTTTCATGCCCACGCCGGCGATGTCCATGATCTCGTTGAAGCCGAGGTTGGTCTCCACGTATTGCAGCGCGGTGGTGACGATGCCCGCCAGCCGCAGCGCGTTGACGCTCTGCAGCTTCCTGGCGATGGCCACCAGCACGTTGCGCTGGCGGCTGGTGCGGGCATAATCGGAATCGCTCTTGCGGATTCGGGAGTAGGCCAGCACCTGCTTGCCGTTGAGCAGCACGTTTTCGCCCGAGGGCACGGCGTCGGATATGTATTTGCCGGAGCCGTCCTTGGCGCCCACGCTGGAGGCGTTCAGCCGGCGGATCGCGCCGCTCTCGGCGGGGGTGACGTCCAGCTCGACGCCGCCCAGGGTGTCCACGATCTCCACCAGGCACTGCATGTTCACCAGCGCGTACCTTTGAATGTTCAGGCCGAAGTATTCGTTGATCGTGCGGATGGTCAGCTCCGGGCCGCCGTACACGCAGGCCGCGTTCAGCTTTTGGCCGCCGTAGCCGGGGATCTGCACCCAGATGTCGCGCATGATCGAGGCCAGCTTCATCTGCTGGGTCCTGGCGTTGACGGACAGCACGATCATCGTGTCCGTGCGCAGGTACTTGGTGCTGCCCCGGGAATCGGTGCCCAGCAGCAGTATGTTCAGCCAGTCGTCGGAGAGCCCCTGGGTGACGGCGAGGTCGGTGACCTCCACGTGCTCGTCCACCACGATCTCCTCTTCGTCCTCCTCGCCCTCGACCACGTAATCGTCGTCATCGTCGGTGATGGGGTCCGGTTCCCCGTCGCCCACGCCCATGAAATAGCGCAGCACGTCGCCCACCACGTCCGACTTGTCCTGCTCCGCCAGCGCGCCGAACGCGCCGCCCAGAACCAGGCACAGCGCCAGCAGCGCCGCGACGGCCTTTTGCATTGCCTTCTGCATTGTCATGATCCTCCATTTCGGTGATGTCTGCTATTTTACCAGCGCCGGGGGACAAAATCAACCCGCCTGTCGAAACTCAAAATACACTTCAAACCAGCTTCATAATTGGCGCGAAGCCGCGGCGGGGCCGTAAACCGGGGGGGTTGAGGGGATTTTCTGGAACGATGCCCGGGCGCAGACCGGCAGAAATTGCCAGCCGTGTGCCAATCATTGCCGGCGTGCAGGATTCCCCGGCGGGGACGGAGAATAACAGAACAGAGCCCATAATCAAACGGAGCGCGACGCCATGAACGTATACGATTTCGACAACACGATCCTCCGGGGCGACAGCACCGCCCGCTTCTTCGCCTTTTGCCTGGGCCATTACCCCCGCATGTGGCGGGACGTCCCCGCCCAGGCCGCCAACGGGCTGCTGTTCGTGCTGCGCCTGCGCAAAAAGCAGGCCTTCAAGCAGCGCATGCTCCACTTCCTGGCCCTTATCGGCGACGTGGACAGCGCCGTGGACGCCTTCTGGCGGAAGAACCTGTCCCGCGTCAAGGCCTGGTATCCGCCCCGCCACCGGGACGACGACGTGGTGATCTCCGCCTCGCCGGAGTTCCTGATCCGGCCGGCCTGCGCGAAGCTGGGCATCCACTGCGTGATGGGTTCGCCGGTGGACAGGCATACCGGGCATTTCTACGGCCCCAACTGCCACGGGCAGGAGAAGGTCAACCGCTTCCGCGCCCGCTTCCCCGGGGCGGGGATCGACGAATTCTTCTCCGACTCCCACTCCGACGACCCCCTCGCCGCCCTGGCGGAAAGGGCGTACCTGGTGAAGGGGGAGCGATTATTGCCCTGGTAGACGCGGGCGTTTGCGCTGCCGCGCGATGTATGCTATAATGGTTTTTGGCATACTATGGAGGTAAAAACGATGCGTTGGGATATCGGCATTGACCTGGGCACCCAGACCGCGCGGATGGCGGAGCTGAGGCACGGCCCCGCGCTCAGCGCCCCGGCGGCGCTGGCCTTCCGCGAGGGCAACCCCGCGCCCATCTGCGCCGGGGACATCGCCCGGCGGCTGATCGGCCGCACCTGCGAGGGCGTCAGCGTGGTCCATCCGCTGCGGGACGGCGTGCTGGAGAATAACCTGTACGCGGCACGGAT
Source organism: Clostridia bacterium (assembly GCA_045601625.1). Classification (GTDB taxonomy): domain Bacteria; phylum Bacillota; class Clostridia; order Christensenellales; family Aristaeellaceae; genus UBA2862. The sequence continues at coordinate 3,528 of JAZSAA010000127.1, forward strand.
GTTCCAGTGGCTGTTCAAGCGCTCGGAGGGCGTGAACACCCGGCGGCGCTTCGGCGCGATGATCACCTGCGCGCCCTTCGCCCGTCCGGTGCAGAAGGAGGCCCTGCTCACCGCGGCCATCGACGCCGGGGCGGCGGAGGCCGTGCTGGTGCGCTCGGACGCGGCGGCGGCGGTGGGCGCGGGGCTGGACCTGAACAGCCCCGAGGCCAAGCTGCTGGTGGACGTGGGCGCGGGCAAGATGACCGCCACGCTGTTCACCTTCGGAAGGGTGGCGGCCTTCGGCTACCTGCCCTACGGCCTGAACCGCATCGACGAACGGGTGCGGCGCATACTGCGCAGCGATTTCGGCTATCGCGTGGGGGTGCTGACCTCGGAGGAGATCAAGAACACCCTGGGCACCGCCATGCCCGACAAGGCCCCGAAGGACGTGATCATGCACGCCACCGGCATCAACCTGGCCAGGCGCATGCCCGTGAACTTCGATGTGGAGACCAGGCCGGTGCTGGACGCCTGCGAGGACGTGGTGGGCGAGCTGGCGCGGCTGGTGAACACCGTGGTGGACAGCGCCCCGGAGGAGCTGGCCGCAGATCTGACCGACGCCGGAGCGGTACTCACCGGCGGCGGCGCGGCGATGGCCGAGCTGGACCGCAGGATCGGCCAGGCGCTGGGCATCCCCTGCCGGGTGGCCGACGCCCCCGAGGGCTGTGCCATCCGCGGCCTGCACAGGATCATGGAAAACCCCGCGGCCTACACGGCCATGCTGATGGAGAGACAGTCGAGGCAGGTATGGTGAATTCTGATTTGTCGCCCCGCGACAAATCAGAATTCAGTATTTAGTATTTAGCATTTAGTGGTTAGTGGAGGAAAAAAACCTAACGGTTTTTTTTGATTTAAGGGCCAAGAAACGTTGTAATCTCTGCCGTTTCCCTATAATCAAACAAATCCCGCAGGGATTTGCACCGCCACTAAATACTAACCACTAAATACTAAATACTCAACTTCTGATTTATCGAGCCCTGCTCGATAAATCAGAATATACGGAGGTGTCCTCATGAAGCGTTCCGTCGTCGCCAACGGGCGGCGCATCGATTACACACTGATCCAGTCGAACCGGGCCAACGTGCTGTTCCTGGCCCTGCCGGAACGGGGGATACAGGTGTACGCGCCGAAGTACATGCGCCTGCGGGACGTGGATGACATGGTGCGCCAGCGCTCGGATGAACTGAAGGGCATGCAGCACCGGGTGGAACAGAAGCTGGAGGCCGACCGCTGGGCCCATCCCGTCGCCGATGGCAGCCCCCTGCTGGTCGAGGGGAACCGCTGCGTCCTGCGGCTGCACAGGGGCGCGCGGCGCGCCGGGGAGCTGGTGGGGGACGAGTACCACCTGACCGTGCCCCGGCCCGACAACGACCCCGAGGTGCGCGCCGCCATCCGTGCCACGCTGTCCACCCGGGCGCTGGAGCGCATCCGCCAGCGGCTGAACCACTTCGCCCCGCTGGTGGGCCGATGGCCCAACCGGGTCACCGTCCGCGAGCAGAAGACCCGCTGGGGCAGCTGCTCCAGCAAGGGCAACCTCAACTTCAACTGGAAGCTGATCATGGCCCCGCCCCAGGCGCTGGACTACGTGGTGGTGCACGAGCTGTGCCACCTGCACGAATTCAACCACTCGCCCCGCTTCTGGGCCCTGGTGGCCGCGCAGATGCCGGACTACGAGGTGTGGAAGAGGTGGCTGAAGACGCACACCGACGATTTATATATGTAAGAGGCAAGGATCCTTGACGCTCCGCTACGCCTTTGGCCACGGCTCCGCTCAGGATGACGGGATCATGCGCATCGCGTTGTCATTTTGTGCAGAACGAGGGGCCTGAATCTATCGACTGGAGGGAGATATATGTACCGCAAGAACGCATGGGAGCAGTATTCCGCCGAGGAACGGGCGCGGCTTTCCGCCTTTTCCGACGCCTATCGGGCCTTCCTGGACAACGCCAAGACCGAACGGGAGGCCGCCGCGGAGGCCGAGCGCATCTGCCGGGCCGCGGGCTTTCGCAACCTGGACACGCTGATCAAGACCGGCGAGCCGCTGGAGCCGGGGGACCGGGTGTACCGCAAGTGGATGAACAAGAGCTTCATGGCCTTCATCGTGGGCAGGGCGCCCATCGAGCGGGGCATGAACATCCTGGGGGCGCACATCGATTCCCCCCGCCTGGACGTGAAGCAGAACCCGCTGTTCGAGGACAACGCCCTGGCCTACCTGGACACCCACTACTACGGCGGCATCAAGAAATACCAGTGGCTGGCCCTGCCGCTGGCGCTGCACGGCGTGGTCGTGAAGCGGGACGGCGACACCGTGGAGGTGTCGATCGGCGAGGGGGACGACGACCCGGTGCTGTGCATCACCGACCTGCTGCCCCACCTGGCCCAGGAGCAGATGGGCAAGACCGCCTCTAAGTTCATCGACGGCGAGGCGCTGAATCTGCTGATCGGCAGCCAGCCTGAGTGCGGCGGCGACAAGGAGGACAAAAAGGACCCCGTGAAGCGGGCGGTGCTGGCCGTGCTGAAGCGGGACTGGGGCGTGGAGGAGGAGGACTTCATCTCCGCCGAGCTGGAGGTCGTGCCCGCGGGCCGCGCCCGGGACGCCGGACTGGATCGCAGCATGATACTGGCCTACGGCCACGACGACCGGGTGTGCGCCTATCCCAGCCTGATGGCCCTGGCCGATTTCGACGAGGTGCCCGAGCGCACCCTCT
>JAZSAA010000128.1:0-4372 GCA_045601625.1 Clostridia bacterium
GGGGGTGCCCTGGCTGATCGCCAGGGCCCCCCCAGCCCCCAAGGCACCCGCCCCGGTCGCCAAGGTGACGCCTCCGCCGCAGCCCACCGAAGCGCCCGTTGCGGCCACCCTGGTTCCGACGCCCGAGCCCACCGAAGCCCCGACGCCCACCCCTTCCCCGACGCCCGAGCCCGAGCCGACGCCCACCGTCATTCCCGGCAGCCGCCCGGACGTGGTGTCCTTCTATCATCCGAAAAGCAAGAACTACTCGCCCCGGGTGCGATTCGACGACACCTATACCGGCCCCTGGAAGAAGGGCGAGGACATCGGCAGCTTCGAGGTCATCCCCTCCGACGCCCAGGAACTGGAAGGCGAGTTCTTCGGGGACATCTTCGGCGCGGCCTGGACGGCCTTTCCGGACGCCAACAGCTGCAAGATCGGCTATACGCTGCGCTATACCCTGGACGACGGCAGCGAGATCAAATACACGATGCTCTCCCCGAAGCACATCGAGCACACCGAGTACATCGAGTGCTGGCTGTACGACGACTACCACCGCAAGCCCCACAAATTCTACTCCCACCTGAAGCCCGGCTCCATGAAGGACGAGACGCTGATCACGTCCATCAAGCTCACCGCCGGCAAGCAGATCAGCCACGTCACCGACATCTGGCTCACCGCCTTCATCTGCGCCTCGCTGGACGACTTCGACGCCGAGCGCAACTATACCGGCGACACCAGCTGCACGATACACATACTGAAGAAATAGCGTCACAGATGCTTTGCTCATACTCAATCTATATATGTACAAGCATGCGAGGGCATTTTTCGACATACCAAGGCGAAGGTCTGCAGGCTTGCTGGCGGCAAGTCAAGGAGCTTCAACGCAGGTATGGCGAAAAAGGCACCGCAGGATTGTATAGGTTCAGGTTGAGATTAGTATCAGGATGGCGCCGTTGCGCGCATCATCCTGAGCGAAGTGAAGGACCTTCAAAAAAATGAGCCCTCCGAACCGCATCGGTCCGGGGGGCTTATGACAATTGTGAGCGGCGTCTGTAAGCCGAGTTCTGTATTGGACGATCATCTGTCTGGGCCTGCAGTTGCCAGCAGGCTCAAGCGATTACCCGGAAGCGCGACGGGCCGCCGCCGGTCGGAACCCCGAGGGATTGCCGCCCATGCTTCCCTATCAATCTTGCACCAGGTGGGGTTTACAGCGCGGACCAGTCGCCAGGCCGCGGGTGAGCTCTTACCTCGCCTTTCCATCCTTACGTCCCCGGGGGGGGGGAGCGAACCTGCTCGAAGGCAAGCCCGCCTTTACGCGGTATATCTCTGTTGCACTTTCCTTGAAGTCGCCTTCACCGGCAGTTAACCGGCACCCTGCCCTGTGGTGCTCGGACTTTCCTCATGCGACAAGGCGCATGCGATCGTCTGGCGCCCTCACAATCATAAACGATAGTGGTTGGCTGTCCTTATGGCGGCGCAGCCGCCGCTGCTACGGATGCTTTTATTCCCCCGCGTCGTAGAGGATGCGGCCGCAATTGTCGCACTCCACGATCCTGTCCCCGCTGCGGATGTCCAGCAGCGTGGCACTGGGCAGCGACATAAAGCAGCCGCTGCACTGGTTGTTGATCAGCTTCGCCATCGGCGGAGTGCAGTGCTGCTTGATGCTGCGGTACTTGGCCAGCAGCTTCGGCTCCACCTTCTTGGCCTCCTGCTCCGTCTTTGCCCGCATGGTTTGCAGCTTCGCGGTGTCCTCCTTGAACTCCTTGTCGTAGGTCACCTTCAGCTGGTCGAACTCCTGCTTGGTCTTGGCGGCGCGGACGCGAATCTCCTTCTGCTGGCGATCCTTGGTGTCCGCATCCTTGCGCATCTTGGAGAGCTCCTGCTCGTAGCGGGAGAGGGTATCCAGCAGCTTGCGCACTGCCTCGGACTGCTTCTGCACGTCCTCGGGGGTGACCGGCGGGTTGTTCTCCAGCTCCTCGGACAGCGACGCCAGCACCTTCTCCAGCCGGTCGGCCTCGTCCTGCACGGCCTCGAGCCGGTCCTGCATGACGGCCACGTCGTTTTCCAGCTTCTTCATATTCGCCTGTTGGTCCCGCAGGAAGTCGCGCTGCTTCAGCAGCTTCTGGCGATTGGCCGACTGGCGCATCTTCGCCTCGAAGCCGTCCGCCTCCATGTCCACCTGCATGAATTGCCACAGGGTATCCAACTGCATACCAATTCCCTCCATTATCAGAAAAACGCTTTAGAAAAACACCTCAGATTCGCTCTGTAGGACGCATATACCATATTGTACCGCATCGGCGGCGTTTTGTAAACCTCTGCAAAGTAATGAAATTGCGGGATATTCTGTTGCGGCATGGCCGGCCTCGACGACGCAAAGCCCGTTGTCCGCCGCGTCCAGCGCCTTGTGATAGGCCATCTCGCCGGTAACATAGACGTCCGCGCCGGCTTCGAGGGCCTGGGACGCATAGTCCTCCCCGGCGCCGCCGAGCACGGCGACCCGCCGGGTTTTGCGCATATCGTCGCCGTAACGGCGAACCGGGCCGCGCAGGGCAGCCTCTACGTTTTCACAAAACATACCGAAGTCGGTCTGTTTTATATCCCCGATGCGCATACCGTTCTCCAGCGCGCGCACATTCTCAAGCCCCAGTGCCGCCGCCAGCGCGTCGTTGACGCCAGGCGAGGCGTTGTCGAAATTGGTGTGGGCGGCGATCATTGAAATGCCGGAGCGCACCAGCGCGCACAGCAACCGGCCCTCAGCGTCCGTCTCCCGAAGGTTCTTGCGGCCCCGGAACAGTATGGGATGGTGGGTCACGATCAGCTGGCAGCCCCTGCGCTCCGCTTCCTTGAGCACGTCCATACGCAGGTCCAGGGTGCATAGCACCTTTTCGACCCGGTTTTCCGGGTTCCCGGCCAGAAAGCCCACGTTGTCCCATTCTTCCGCCAGTTCAAATGGGGCGATGTCATTGACCAGCTCCAACACCTGTGCTACCGTTGCAGACATGCGCAGACCTCCTCCCAAATTGCGATTTCTCGTGTCAGGGGCACACGCTGGGATTCATCCGCCGAAGCCTCGGCGCCTCCCAGCGCCTTTTTCGCCACCCGAAGCCGGAACGCGGCATACGGCGCAAGCTCTTCCGGCATCCGCGCCAGCAATAGCGGCCCGACAATAAGTTCTTTCAGACCGAAGTCGGCTTTTCCCGGCTCCGCCTGGATGACGATGTAGCAGCGACGCCCATCCTGCGCCACGCGCTCGTCGGTGATGGCGTAGCCCAGGCGACACAGCGCCTGCCGAAGCTGAGGCGCGGCCACGTTGGGCTGGAGCACCAGCCGGGCGCCTTGCAGCCTGTCCCGGCCCTCTTGCAGGATGTCGGCGATGGTCGCCCCGCCCATGCCCGCGATGACGATGACGTCGGGCGTCTCCTGCAACGCGGCCAGGCCGTCGCCCACAGAGAACCGAACCCGGTCGGCCAGGCCCAGGTCGCGCATCAGCCTCCGGGCCTTGTCCAGGGACGGCCCGGAGATGTCTGTCAGCTGCACTTTCCGGCACTGGTCGGTTTGAAGCAAAAACGCGCCGAGCCTGCCGTGGTCGCAGCCGATGTCGGCGCAGCTTTCGCATGGGCCGACCAGGCGGGCGATCATCGACAGGCGCGGATCGAGGGCAATCTCTCCTCTGCGGCCCATCAGTCGATGGAATCCTTCAGCTTCCGGGAGCGGCTGGGATGGCGCAGCTTGCGCAGGGCCTTCGCCTCGATCTGGCGAATGCGCTCGCGGGTCACCTTGAACTCCTTGCCCACCTCTTCCAGCGTGCGGGCCCGACCGTCCTCCAGACCAAAGCGCAGCTTCAGCACCATCTCCTCCCGGGGCGTCAGCGTGGAAAGCACGCTCATCAGCTGCTCCTTGAGCATGGTGAACGCGGCGGCCTCCGCCGGAGCGGGGGCGTCGTCGTCGGGGATGAAGTCGCCCAGGTGGCTGTCCTCCTCCTCGCCGATGGGGGTCTCCAGCGACACCGGCTCCTGGGCGATCTTGATGATCTCCCGCACCTTGTCCTCGGGAATGCCCATCTCGGCGGCGATCTCCTCGGGCAGCGGCTCGCGGCCGTACTCCTGCAGCAGCTGGCGCGACACCCGGATCAGCTTGTTGATGGTCTCCACCATATGCACGGGGATGCGAATGGTGCGGGCCTGGTCGGCGATGGCGCGGGTGATGGCCTGGCGGATCCACCAGGTGGCGTTGGTGGAGAACTTATAGCCCTTGCGGTAGTCGAACTTCTCCACGGCCTTGATCAGGCCCAGGTTGCCCTCCTGGATCAGGTCCAGGAACAGCATGCCGCGGCCCACGTAGCGCTTGGCGATGGACACCACCAGGCGCAGGTTGGATTCGCACAGGC
>JAZSAA010000129.1:0-3181 GCA_045601625.1 Clostridia bacterium
GAGCAGCGTGATCGACGTGATGGACGGTCTGCTGACGCTGAAGGGCCTGCGGATCATCTACGAGAAGAACGCTTCTGCTGCGCGCTGAGGAGGAGCCATGTCGAAGTTCGAGGGCACGGTGGAGGACATCGTCTACCGCAACGACCAGAACGGCTGGACGGTGGCCTCGATCAAGCTGGACGGGGATCGACGCCGCATCTCCGCCGTGGGCATCATGCCCTTCCTGTCCACCGGCGAGCACGTCCTGTTCGACGGCGACCTGACCGAGCACAGGGAGTACGGCAAGCAGATCAAGGTGGCCTCCTACGAGGCCACCCGCCCCGAGACGAAGTCCGGCGTGGAGCGCTTCCTCGCCTCCGGGCTCATCCGGGGCGTCGGCCCCGCCACGGCGAAGCTGATCGTCGATCACTTCGGCGCGCGGGCGCTGGACGTGCTGGAGAGCGACCCCGGCCGGCTGACCGAGGTGGACGGCATCGGCCCCAAGCGGGCGGCGATGATCGCCGAATCCTTCGCGGCCCAGAACGGCATGCGCAACACGCTGATCTTCCTGCAAAACTACGGCCTGTCCGCGGGCCTCTCGATGAAGGTCTACAAGGCCTACGGCGACATGACCGAGAGCGTGCTGCGCGCCAACCCCTACCGGCTGGTGGACGAGATCAACGGCGTGGGCTTCCACACCGCCGACGAGATCGCCATGAGCCTGGGCTTCGGCCCGGAATCCGCCTTCCGGCTGCGCAGCGGGGTTAAATACGTGCTGTCCGAGGCAGCCAGCAGCGTCGGGCACGTCTACCTGCCCAGGGCGTCGCTGGTGAACGCCTCCGCCCGCATCCTCAGCGCCGAACCGGAGCTGGTGGAGGCCGTGGTGAAAGGCCTGGTGATGGACGGCGAGCTGGTGGCCGAGAACCTGGGCGGCGAGGAGGCCGTCTACCTGCCCCGCTGCCACATGGCCGAGAGCGAGACCGCGCGGCTTTTACTGCGGCTGCAAAAGACCATCCGCCGGGCGAACATGAGCGAAAAGCAGGCCCTTTCCCTGATCGAGGCCCAGGAGGACGCCCTGGGCGTCTCCCTTTCCGGCGAGCAGCGCCAGGCGGCCATGGACGCCATGCTGGAGGGCGTGTGCGTCATCACCGGCGGCCCCGGCACCGGCAAGACCACCTCCATCAACGTCATCATACGGCTGATGCGCCGCTGGGGCAGGGTGGAGCTGTGCGCCCCCACGGGCCGCGCCGCCAAGCGCATGAGCGAGGCCACCGGCTGCGCCGCGCGGACCATTCACCGGATGCTGGAGTACAACGGCGAGCAGCAGGGCTTCCAGCGGGACGAGGACAATCCGCTGGACGCCGACGTGGTGATCGTGGACGAGATGTCCATGGTGGACATCTTCCTGATGCGCTCGCTGCTGCGGGCGCTGCGCCCCGGCACCCGGCTGGTGCTGGTGGGGGACGTGGACCAGCTGCCCAGCGTGGGCGCGGGGAACGTGCTGCGGGACATGATCGAATCCGGCGCGGTGCGGGTGGCCCGGCTCACCGAGATCTTCCGCCAGGCCGGCCAGAGCCAGATCATCGTCAACGCCCACCGGATCAACCGGGGCGAGTACCCCGAGATCCGCAACCGGGACACCGATTTCTTCCTGGAGCGCCGCCAGACCCCCGCCGAGGTGGCGGAGTCGGTGGTGGCGCTGACCCGGGTGCGCCTGCCGAAGTACATGGGGCTGGACGGCCTGCGGGACATCCAGGTGATGGCCCCGATGAAGAAGGGCGACGTGGGCGTGTACGCGCTGAACGCGCTGTTGCAGCAGGCGTTGAACCCGGCCAGGCCCGATACCCCGGAGCTCGTTCACGGAGGCATGACCTTCCGCCCCGGCGACAAGGTGATGCAGGTGCGCAACAACTACGACCTGGAGTGGCGCAGGGACGGCGAGGATGGCGAGGGCGTGTTCAACGGCGACATCGGCTACATAGAGGCCGTGGACCGCAGGGAGCGGGCGCTGACGGTGGCCTTCGACGACGGGCGCGTGGCCGACTACGACGAATCGCTGCTTGACGACCTGGAGCTGGCTTACTGCATGTCGGTCCACAAGAGCCAGGGCAGCGAGTTCGACGCCGTGGTGCTGCCGCTGGTCAGCGGTCCGCCGATGCTGATGACCCGGAACCTGCTGTACACCGCGGTCACCCGGGCCAAGCGGCTGGTGGTGATCGTGGGCCGGGAGGGCTGTGTGCAGGCGATGGTGGACAACAACCACATCACCCGCCGCTTTTCCGCCCTGGACCTGAGATTGAGGAACGGCGCATGAGCGAAGGGATGAAGCGCGGCCTGAGGGCATTGGCGCGGCTGATCTATCCCGTCCGCGCGGTGTGCATGGGCTGCGGCTCGAAGGCGGGCCTGGAACGGGACTGGCTGTGCGAGGAATGCCGCCAGGCGCTGGCGAACCGTTGGGTGGGCGTCGCGCCGCCGCCCGTGGGCGGGCTGATCGAAGGCGCGGCCTACGGTTACCGCTACGGCGGACCGGCGGCGGAGCTGGTGCAAAACCTGAAATACCGCAGCGTCAGCCGCCTGGCCGGGCCCATGGGCCGGCAGATGGTCCGCGCCTTCGAGGGGCTCCAGCCGGCCCATGTCGATTGCGTGACGCCGGTGCCGATGCATCCCCGCCGGGTTCGCCGCCGGGGCTATAACCATGCCCTGCTGCTGGCCCGGGAGGTGGCCGCAGGGCTGGAGCTGCCGGTGGAGGAAGCGCTGATCCGCACCCGGAACACCCGCCAGCAGGCCCGGCTCGATGACAAGGACCGCCTGCACAACCTGGACGACGCCTTCGCTGCCACCGGCGACGCAGCCGGCAGGCGGGTCCTGCTGATTGACGACGTCTGCACCACCGGCGCCACCGCCAACGCCTGCGCCCGGGCCCTGCTGGAGGGCGGCGCGGAGGCAGTGCTGCTGCTGTGCTTTTCGCTGGCGGGGAAATTCTGATTTGTCGGGGAGCGACAAATCAGAATTTGAGTATTTAGTATTTAGTATTTAGTGGTTAGTGAAGGTTGAAATCCTTCGGATTTCTTTCTATTTGAAGATCGAGGAACGTTGAAATCTCAGCCGTTTCCTTTTATTCAAACAAATCCGTCAGGGCTGGTGACTTGACCGAATTTCCAATTCGGGCAAGTCAGTTTCGGCCGAAGGCCGAAACCGCGGA
>JAZSAA010000130.1:0-3653 GCA_045601625.1 Clostridia bacterium
CTGCGGATTTCCGGGCGGCAAATCTGCAAGGAAGCCTTTTTTGCTCTGGTCGACAGGCTCCCTGCCGCAAAAAAGGCCCCGCCCGCGGCGTACACGCCGCCGCGTACGATTTAAAGATCAGGGCGCCCCGCCCCCCCTACCCCCCGCAAGTTACCCAAAAGCCTCCCCTGAAAGGGGAGGTGGCGCGTAGCGCCGGAGGGGTTCCGTCTCCCCGATAAATCAGAATTTTCCTGCAATCAAACCGTTACGAATCTGAAAGGTAATAATATGAACCGACAAGCTTCCCGACCCAGGGACGGCGGCTATCCCGCCGGGGTGAAGCGCCCCAGCCCGGAGCGGGCCATATCCCTGCGGGGCGCGGCGGGCCTGGTGTTGACGCTGCTGCTGCCGCCGGTGGGGCTGTTCTTCCTGTGGCAGCAGGGGGTGTTCCGCACCCGTGGCAGGATGCTGATCACCGCCCTGGCGACGCTGGAGATGATCGGCCTGGTGGTGCTGCTGACCCCGCACCAGGAGCTGACTCCCCGCATGCCCGTGCCCGCCCCGCCCGTCCAGGTGACCGCCTCGCCCACCGAGGAGGTGCTGACCGCGCTGTACAATTCCGAGGAGCTGGTCTACCAGAACCAGCTGGAGCAGGTGCGCGCCGCCGGCGGCACCGAGCGCGACCTCCTGACCGAGGAGGAAAAGCTGGAGCTGGCCAACGACGAGACCGAGGCCATCTACGACACCCTGGTTTACAGCGTCTACGGCAGCGAGGCCGTGTACTACCACGCCACCAAGGTCTGCCGCACCCAGACCAACGGCCGCGAGTTGACCGTGCGCGACGCCCTGCGGGAGGGCCTGGAGCCCTGCCCGAACTGCAACCCGCCGTCGGTGGATTCCTGATTTCCGGCGACAATGTGTCACAAGCTGGAAAATATCGAATTAAAGTCATATTTATTCCCTTGATTTAAGCCATGAACCATCCTATCATATACGATAGGATGGTTGTATTATTGTTATTATAAATGGAATTTATCGCCACAAGAGGAGGCCATGCCATGTTCTGCTCCAGATGCGGCAAAACTCTGATGCCGGAAGACAAACAATGCCCCCATTGCGGTACGCCCGTGGGGGAGAGCCGCTTTGAGGGGACGCCCTATACCTCCGCGCAGCCCCATATACTGCCGGATACGCCCGTCGGGCAGGCGTCCGCGGCCTATACACGCACCACCTATACCACCATGTCCGACCAGCAACAGCAGCAGGGCGAGGTGGACAGCCGTACCACCTACCGTCCGGTCTACGACGAGGCCTCCGCCCCCCAGGAGATCCGCAAGGACCTTCGAGCCGCCATCGACGCCGGCGACGCTTCCGGGGAAGCCCCGCTGCCCCCGGTGGAGGACCTGTCCGAGGACGTTCAGAATACCATGAACGCCGTGGACGAGGAGCTGAAGATGGAGAGCATGGATACCTCCGAGCTGCGCACCCGGCCCATCGAATCCACCGGCCGCGCGGGCATCAGCAGCGAGGTGGAGGATTACATCCAGAAGCTGGAGGCCACCCAGACCCGCCGGGCCGCCCGGAAGCGCCGCGCCATCGACGACCGGGAGGACAGCTATGCCACCCCCCAGGAGGACGTGGTGTACGACGACACCCAGCCGGCCCAGGACAGTGAGCAGAGCGAGGTCTTTGACGACATCGACGAGGACGAGTTCGAGGAGATCCGCTATGGCCGTACCATCGGCGTCAAGGACATCCTGCGCATTGCCGGGATCATGGTCCTGGCCGCGGCCTTGATCGTGGGCGGCGTGATGTGGTTCCGCCACATCCGCAGCGGCAACAACGGCTCGAAGATCGAGGGCGTCACCCAGACCCTGTACGCCAGCGGCCTGGAGAAGATCAAGGCCAACCGCCAGGATACCTACATCAACGAGCTGGTGAACCTGTACCGCAACGACGGCGTGCTGGCCTTCACCCAGCGCGTGACCGGCGACGCCTCCGCCTTCGACAGCCTGCTGCCCGAGGAGCCCGCGGTGAACGACGAGCTGTACGTCTCCGCGCTGAAGAACATCCAGAGCAACATCGGCAACGCCATACTGATGGACGCCACCGAGTCCGACAACACCGCCGGCGATTCCGGCCAGGATTCCGCTTCACGCTGGGCCATCGTGGACCAGTCCATCGCCCAGGTGGAGGCCGCCACCACGGCCCAGGAGCTGACCGCCGTGGTCAACGGCGAGCGCGTGACCGTCGCGGCGTCGCCCACGCCCGAGCCCACCCCCGAGCCGGAGGTGACCTACGCCACACTGTCCAAGGGCGACAAGAGCGACGCGGTGCTCGAGCTGCAGAACCGGCTGTTTGAGCTGGGCTTCCTGCTGGACGACCGCGACGGCGCCTTCGGCAGCAAGACCCAGACGGCTGTGAAGCTGTTCCAGCAGGCCGCCGGGCTGGAGGCCTCGGGCATCGCCGACAACGAGACCCAGCAGCGCCTGTACGCCGAGGACGCGCCGCGCACCGAGTACGCCCAGGCCACGCCCACGCCTGCCGCGCCCGCGAACGGCGGCGACGGCCAGGCGGCCGCCGCGCCGCCGGCCGGAGGCTATACCACGCTGCAAAAGGGCGACAAGAACGACCAGGTCAGGACGCTGAAGGACCGGCTGTTCGAGCTGGGCTACATGGAGGAGAAATCCACCGGCGCTTCCTTCGGCAGCAAGACCAAGGCCGCGGTGGAGGCCTTCCAGAAGGCCGCGGGCCTGGACGTCACCGGCGTGGCCGACGAGGCCACCCAGGAGCTGCTCTTCTCGGATTCCGCGCCCCATGCCTGATAAAATGAAATAAACACCCCGATTGGGCGGCTGTTCGCAACCGCCCAGTTATCATGTTACAGAGGGAGGGTTCATATGCCGACGCCCATCGTCGCCCTGATCTACGACTTTGACAAGACGCTGTCGCCCCGGGACATGGAGGAATATTCGTTCCTGCCCGGCATCAAGGTGGAGCCGGACGTCTTCTGGGGCAAGTGCGCCGAGTTCGCCCGGCAGCACGACATGGACGGCATACTGACCTACATGTACCTGATGAAGAAGATGGCCAGCGGCGAAATGGAGCTGACCCGGGAAAACCTGATCGCCCTGGGCCGGGACGTGGAATTCTTCCCCGGGGTGACCGGCTGGTTCGACCGCATCGACGCCCTGGGCCGCCAGTGCGGCGTCAGCGTGGAGCACTACATCATCTCCTCGGGCCTGACGGAGATCATCCGCGGCTCGGCCATCGGCAGGCACTTCAAGGCCATATTTGCCGCCTCCTTCTGCTACGACGAGGCCGGCGTGGCGGTCTGGCCCTCCACTGCGGTGAACTACACCAGCAAGACCCAGTACCTGTTCCGCATCAACAAGGGCATACTGGACGTCACCAACGACCGGGACCTGAACGCCTTCACCCCGGAGTACATGCGCCGGGTGCCCTTCTCCAACATGATCTACGTGGGCGACGGCCTGACCGACGTGCCCTGCATGAAGATGACCAAGCAGAAGGGCGGCTATTCCATCGCCGTGCACGCGCCGGGCAGGACCGAGGTGGCCGACGACATGCTGTTGCAGGGGCGGGTGGACTTCTCCGTGGAGGCCGACTACACCCCGGACAGCGAGATCGAGCAGGTGGTGACCATGCTGATG
>JAZSAA010000131.1:0-5499 GCA_045601625.1 Clostridia bacterium
GGAAACGGTAGAGGCTTCAACGTTTCTTGATCCCTTGAATCAAAAGAAATCCGTTAGGATTTCCTCCTCCACTAACCACTAAATACTAAATACTAACCACTGAAATTCTGATTTGTCGCTCCGCGACAAATCAGAATTTACCTCACCCCATCACCTCGGTGAGGGCGGCGTTCAGCAGTTCCAGGGAGCGCTGGGTTTCCGTGTCGGTGGTGAAGAAGCGGGCTGCTTCGCCCTGGTTCGCGTCATCGAATGGCTTGTAGCGCTCCGCACTGCCCCAGGTTTCGGGATTCAGCCCCATGGCGTCCAGCGCCATGCCTGAAATCTTGGCGTAGTTGTCCCTGAAGGCCTGGGCGTCGGCCGGTTCCAGGGCAGCGAAGGCGGCGCGCAGGTTTTCCGCGAGGGCCGCGCTGTCCATGCGCATGCAGTGGTTCTTCAGCGTCCACTCCATCAGGTCCAGGGCGGTATCCACCTGGGCGCCGTCGGCCATGTCGATCACCGGGCGCAGCAGGTCCGCGGTCAACGCCTCGGCGGAGGGCGCTTCTGCCGTCATGCGTACAAGCTCGACATCCGTGGCGTGGGGGTCATAGTTGTCCATCCAGTACAACGCGATCGACCCATCCTCGGCACGCAGCGCGTAGAACGAACCCGAGCTGTCGTTGGTAAAGGTGTAGTATTCCTCTTCATTGTCGATGATCCACACGACGGAAATTTGCCCGTGGGTATAATCATACAGATTGATGGCGTTCGGATTTTCCACGTTGCCGCCGCTCAGGCGGTCGATCGTCTTGACCGCGTTCGCCATTGCGTTGCCCAGCAGCATATTCAACAGACCGTTGTCTTCCTCTTTCCAGCGATTGACCAGCATCTGGTAATCGATCCGCTTCAGCTCGCCCTCCTGCCACATGCCGCTGATGTACAGCTGGGGCTTCCTGGCGTTAGCGGGCAGGGGCGCATAGCTGCCAGGCAGCACGAGAACCTCCAGCGCCTCATTGTCGGACGCCCGCCAGACGCCCAACAGCTCCTCGTCGTTCACGGGCACGATCTCGCCCTCCTCCGCGAAGGCGGAGCACGCCGCCGAAAGCAGCAGCGCCAGCAGCACAATTATCGAAACCGTCTTTTTCATGGTATCATCTCCACAGAAATAAAAAATCGCGGACATTCTGCCGACACGCCTCCGGCCAGACGGCAACAGATTCTTCGCTTCGCCCGGGAGTGGGCGAAGCGAAGAATCTCTTTCGGGGCTTCAGCCGCGCGCGACGCGGAGGGCGGCCCCTGCGTCGGTCGGCGTCAGTCCTTGGCCGGGGGATACTCGGTGCACAGCAAGCGATAGGCCGGCTCGTCCTCCTCGATGGTGGGGAAGCGGCCCTGGGCCTCTTCGAAGCAGTTGTCGGTGTTATCGTCGTTGCACATGGACACCTCGCCGATGATGGCGTAGCCGGTGCCGGGCTGGATGGTGAACTCGTGATAGTAGTAGGGGTACAGGCTCAGGCTCTGGCCGGGCTTGAGGATGATCTCGGAGCCGGCCTCCACGGTGTACTCCCGGCCGTCGGAGAAGATCTTCACCGGGGTCTCGCGGTCCACCTTCTCGTCCTTGGTGGCGTTCCACAGCCGGAACACGATATTGCCGCCGCCGCGGTTGATGATGTCCTCCATCTTGTTCCAGTGGAAGTGGTTCGGGGAAACCTGGCCCTCCTTGAGCATCATGATCTTCTCGGCGTAGGTCTTGGTATACTTTTTGTTGTGCACGTTGCCGTTGCGCAGGGTGATCAGGTACAGGCCCTTGGTCTCAAAGTGACCCTCGCCGTAATCGGTGATGTCCCAGCCCAGGGCGTTGTCGCGGATCTCGTCGTACTCATGGCCCTTCTCCTGCCACTCCTCGGGGGTGAAGCTGAGGAACGGCGGCAGCTCGAAGCGGTGCTCCTTCAGCAGGCCCTCGAACTCCTTGATGCACTTGTTGATTGCGGAACGTTTCATGTGGCATTACCTCTTTCTCATTTGATTTTTTGGATTGCAGCTTCGATCTCGTCCCGGCCGTCCAGTATCGTGAAGGTCAGGACGTTGGTCTCGGTGGCGAAGGGGGCCAGGCGGTGCACGCTGTCCCTCTCCTCGTGCCAGGGCCGCCCGTACACGCTGGAATTGGCGGGCTCCAGGCCGATCACGTAGTCGCCGGAGGCGGTGGACTTCCACTCCATGAAGTAGGGCAGGTTCGCCTCGTTCCAGGCAATCTCCAGCCCCAGGCCCAGCGCCTCGTTCACGGCCACGGCCCGCAGGCTGCCGTCGGCGTCGGGCTTCAGGTCGTGAATGAACACGTATTCCGGCTCGTTGTCCTTCGGCGGGTCCATGCGGTCGTAGGCGTCCTCGTGGCCCTCGGCCTCAGCGTCCCGGGGCGTGACCTTCCGCGTGGGCAGGTACAGCCGCAGGTTCTCGTCCAGGAAGGGCCAGCCCAGGTTGATGTGGTACAGCAGCATCAGCGGCTCGTCCCGGTAGCCCTGGTTCTCGAACACGTCGGTCATGGTGACGGTCTTCGAGCCGTACACGGTTTCGTAGCGGCGGCGCAGGATCATATTCTCGCCGAACAGGGCCGCCTCCCGCATCTCGGCGCTGGCCACCAGGTGATAGCCGTCATCCGCCCAGAAGGCGTCGGCGGACAGGTGCTCGCCGGGAGTGGTGCGCATGCGGCCGTGCATGGGGTAGTCCACGCCGCCGATGTTGCAGGGGGCGCAGATGCTCTCGATGCCGGAGGTGAAGAACATACCGCCCATGATGCTGCGGATGGCCTCGTCCCCGGCGGTGTCGTAGGCGTTGCGGCCCTGCAGGCCCGGCTTGGACAGGAAGCTGAAGTTCACGCCCTTGTATGAAAGCTCGCACATGTCCAGGCACTTGTCGGCCATCAGCTTGTAGCACAGCGCCCCGTTCTTCACCTCGTAGGCCTTCAGCCCGGTGCTGCGCCCCTCGGCGTAGGTCAGCGGACGGATATACGCCGCCTGCTGCATGGAGCCCATGTATTTCATCAGATCGCGCTTGTCGTTCATTTTCAACGCCTCATTCCAGATTCGCGTGGTACTGCCATAGCCCCTTCATGTCCAGCTGCTTTTCTTCAATGATCATCTTCGCCAGCACGTCGCCCAGCAGCAGCACGCTCTGCTCGAACAGGCTGGTCATGGGCTGGCAGGAGTCGATCTCGTCCTCCAGGTACCACTTGGTGCGCACCGGGATGCGGACCATGAAGTCGGCGATGTCCTTCATCTCGCTGTTGGGGTTGGAGCCGATGTGGACGATGGTGCAGTCCACGGCAGCCCGGGCCTTCTTGGCGATGCCCAGCGGGAACAGCGACCCGCCGGAGCCGGAGCCCACGATCAGCAGGTCGTCCTTCTTGATGGCGGGCTCGGTGATCTCGCCCACGTAATGGGCCTTGATGCCCAGGTGGGCCAGCCGCTTGCACACGCACTGCAGGGCCAGCATCACCCGGCCCACGCCCACGAAGAAGACCTGGTCGGCCTTGAAGATCTCGTCCCGCAGCCGCATCAGCTGCGCCGGGTCCACGCTGGCCAGCGTCTTTTCCAGCTCAGCGGTCACGTCCTTGCATGCCTGTCTGTATTCCTCTGCAAAAGTCATTTCGTTTCCTCCGGTCATTTCAATACGTTATCTCTCAGCTCCGCCAGCTTTTTGAAGCTCCCCGGCAAATCGTCCTTCTTGAGGCAGGTACTGCCGGTGACGAAGATGTCGGCGACGCCGTTGCCCCAGTCCTCGATGTTCTTCGGGGAGACGCGGCCGTCCAGCTCAATCTTCGTATCCAGGCCCCGCTCGTCGATCATCCGGCGCAGGGCGCGGATCTTGCGGTCGGCATAGGCCACCTGCTGCTCGCCCTTCATAAAGGCGTAGCCGGGGTTGATCAGCATCAGCAGCACCGCGTCGCATTTCTCCAGCACGTATTCCAGCGTGGCCAGGGGCGTGGCGGGCTTCAGCGCCACGCCGGCGCGCACGCCCCTGGCGTGGATGCGGTTGAGCATGCCGTCGATGTGGGGCTGGGTCTCGGCATGAAATACGATCTGGTCCACCCCGATGTCCAGCAGCTCGTCTACGAAGTAGTCCTGCTCGGTCACCATCAGGTGGCAGTCGAAGGCCAGGTTCGTGCGGGCGCGCAGCTGGCGCACGGTGTCCAGGCCCAGGGGCATGCTGGGGCTGAAGTGGCCGTCCAGTATGTCCACGTGCAGAAGCTCAATGCCGCTCTGCTCCAGCAGCTTCGCCTGGCTCTCAAGGTTGCACATGTCCAGGCATATCAGGGACGGGGATACGACGCATTTTTCATTCCAGATGCCAGTGCTCATGCCTTGCCCTCCCGAATGACGGCCTCGATCTGCATCCTTGTGGGGATGGAGGCGATGGCGCCCTTGGTCTGCACGCAGATGCTGCCGGAGATGTTGCCGTATTCCAGGGCCTCGCGGATGATCCCGGCGGTCAGGTCCGAGGCCTTTTCCACGCCGCTGATCCTCAGCTTCGCCAGGAACGCGCCCCAGAAGGCGTCGCCCGCCCCGGTAGCGTCCACTGCCTTGACCTTCCTGCCGGCCACGTCGAAGTAATCGCCGCCGTAATAGGCCCGCACGCCGTTCGCGCCCAGGGTCTGCACCACCAGGGCGATGCCGCGGTCCTTCATCAGGGCGGGGATGGCGGCCTCGCCGCCGATCATGTCGACCTCCTCCTCAGAGATCTTCAGCAGGTCGACGTAATCCAGTATGTCCTGTACGGCCCTGGTACAGGCGTCGATGTCGTCGTTCCACATCACGTTGCGATAGTTGACGTCAAAGCTCACCAGCTTGCCCTTCTCGTGGCCCAGGCGCAGGGCGCGTATAGTCGCCGCGGCGACGGGCTGGGCCGACAGCGAGCAGGAGCCCGCATGGACGATGGCGGCGTCCGCGATGTCGGATTCCAGCACCTCTTCCTCCTTCAGCAGCATGTCCGCGCCGGGCTTGCGTGCGAAGGTGAAGCGGCGCTCGCCGTCCTCGGCCAGGGTCACGAAGGCCATGGTGGTGACCGCCTCCCTGCAGAGCTCGGGGCAGGCGGCCTTCACGTTGTTTTCCGCCAGGGTGTCCATCAGGAAGCGCCCGAAGTCGTCGTCCCCCACCTTGCACGCCATGGAGGCGCTCAGGCCGTTTTTGGCCACGGCGATGGCCACGTTTGCCGGCGCGCCGCCCGCCTTGCGGATGTAGCTGGCCGGTTCGCTGCCCGGAATGAAATCGATGACCATCTCGCCAATGCTGTACAGATCCATCCTATGTCAGCTCCTCTCCCTGTTAATTATGTTGAGTCAGGGTTATACATGTTAATTATACTTATCAGGGGGGAGATTGTCAATATAGGGAGAAATTCTGATTTGTCGCGGAGCGACAAATCAGAATTTCAGTGGTTAGTATTTAGTATTTAGTGGTTAGTGGAGGAGGAAATCCTAACGGATTTCTTTTGATTCAAGGGATCAAGAAACGTTGAAGCCTCTACCGTTTC
>JAZSAA010000132.1:0-2134 GCA_045601625.1 Clostridia bacterium
CCCGGGAACCCCGCAGGAATTCCGCCGCGCTCTCCCGAAAGGGCCCGAAGCCGTCCGTCGCGCCGTATTGCAGCAGCGCCGTGCCGTACTTTTCCAGAACCTCGTCGGCCAGCCGGGCGACGACATCGGGCTCCAGCGCGGTGTTGGAGGGATTGCCGCCCGCGAAGGAGATCATGCCGGGCCTGGCCAGCAGCTTGAATATCTCGCGGATGGCGCTGCCGTTGATGGGCCGCATGTGCCTCGCGAACATTTCCTCGGTGAATTGCATTTCTATACGCCTCCCTGAATAAAACAGCCGCCTTCCCAACCGGGAAGGCGACTGTGAATCGCGGTACCACTTCCGTTCGCCATGCCATGGCATGGCCTCGTGTGCGCTGTGACGGGCGCGCCCGGGCGGCCTACTGCCGTTTCAACCGCCGGCTCCGGGATGTATTCGCCCGCGCGCCTGCATCCCCTCGCACCCGCCGGGGACTCTCTGCGTTCAGCCTTCGCGGACTACTTGTTCCCATCATCGCCATGATGTTCGACTGTAAATTGATGATAGCATGCCGGGCCGTCGCTGTCAAGTTTCGCGGGCGTTAAAAACACGGCTCGCGCTGCGCGGGGTCAGAGCCACTCGATGATATGGTAGGTCTCCCGGAACTCCTCGATGGCGACGCCGTAGATATCCTCGGCGTCGGTGATGTTCAGCCAGCTGTCCCGGTCGATCGTCAGCGGAACCAGCGCGCCGTTTTCCCCCCAGGGCACCATGAAGGCCACGTCGTCGTCGGCCTGGATGAACTGCTGAATGCCGCCCTTCGGCCGGGTGAAGCCGTCCTCCGGGCGCATCCCGGCGACGTCGTACTTTTCCTCAAAGGTCTCGGCGGTCATCTGCCAGGTGTTGACGTGGCCGAAGCCGTCGACGATCGGCCTGGCGGAGAGATCGCACCGCGTCACGACGATGTTGCCCGAAACGCCGCGCTCGACGGCTTCGAGGTTGCCGTTCTTGGTGAACACGGGGATGACCTCGCCCTGCACGGCCGGGCGCGCCAGCACGCAGGCGTCCTTTTCGGCCCTGATCCGGGCGGCCTTACCCTTCGCGAGGCGATTCGCGTAAGCCTTCGCGTCCACAAAGCGGTACAGCTTGCCGTTTCTGAAGATGTTCGCCACAATCACGCACCTCCCGGTGTCGTCGTCGGTCCCTTCGCGCCGGTATCTCACAGCAGCGGTATCATGTCTGAAAGTCGGCCGAATTTCATGTCCGGCTTCGTTGGGGATTCGGCCAGCATGGCCTCCGTGGTCTCGCCGCTCATCACCAGTATGCTCAGCATGCCGCTGCGCCGGCCGGTTTCGATGTCGGTGTACAGCCGGTCGCCCACCATGGCCAGCTCCTCGACCCGCAGGCCCGTGCGCTTCAGCACGGCTTCGACGATGCCGGTGTGGGGCTTGCCCACGATAAGATCGGGCCGGCGGCCGGTGGAGGCTTCGATGAAGGCCATGATCGCGCCGATGTCCGGCATGAAGCCGGTCTCGGTGGGACAGTTGAAATCCGGATGGGTGGCGATGTAGGGCAGCCCCGCGCGCACGAAGTCGCACACCGCCTGCATCTTCCGGTAATCCAGCGTGGTGTCGAAGCCGATCACCACGATCTCCGGGTTTTCCATGTCCACCGGAATGCCCGCCTCGTTGAATTCCTCCACGAGGTATTCGTTTCCCAGGACAAACGCCCGCCTGCCGGGGTAGAGCTGTTGCAGCTTCGCGCAGGTGGCCTCGCCCGAGGTCAAAACCCGGCTGCGGTCGATCTCCAGCCCCATCCCCGCCAGCTTTTTCACATAGAAACCGGCGTTGTGGCTGGAGTTGTTGGTCAGGAACATGAAGTCCCGCCCGGTGGCGCGCACCCGGTCGATGAATTCCAGCGAGCCCTCGATCAGCCGCCCGCCCAGGTAAAACGTGCCGTCCATGTCCAGCAGGAAGCATTTGACGTTGGATAGGGTCATGGTGTTCTCCTTGGTTTATTCTGATTTGTCGCTGTGCGACAAATCAGAATTCAGTATTTAGTATTTAGTATTTAGTGGTTAGTGGAGGAGGAAATCCTTGCGGATTTCTTTTGATTCAAGGGATCAAGAAACGTTGAAGCCTCTACCGTTTCCTTATA
>JAZSAA010000133.1:0-10075 GCA_045601625.1 Clostridia bacterium
AGGACCAGACGCCCTTGACCATCTGCATCGGCAGCACCGTCAGGTTCTGGCCCATGCTCAGCAGGCACAGCACCGTGGAAATGCCAACGGAGTAGGCGATGGGGAACCGCAGGAAGACCATGACCAGGAAGCTTCCCAGCAGAATCAGGGTGGACAGATTTTCGCCGCTCATTATGCCTGAGCCTCCTTTGCGTCGTCGGGTTTGTAGAATTCCTCGATGCGCAGGAACACCTGCTCCAGCTCGAACAGTATCATGCCCACGCCGGCGATGGCCACGGGCAGGTACATCCAGGTCTGGCTCAGATTCGGCAGGGAGGAATACTTGGCGAACCTGGCGATGTTGCCGGTGGGGCTGACGACCTTTGCGCCTTCCACCACCAGGATCACGCCCAGGATCAGCACGGCGATGTCGGCCAGCAGGTCCAGCGTGATCAGCGCCTTGCGGGGCAGGTACTTGTCGAAGGCGGTCATGCGGATGTGGCTGCGCTTGCGGATGGCCAGCGTAGCCGAGAGCACCGCCATGTAGACCATGAAGGTCAACACCATTTCCTCGCTCCAATGGGGGTCGGAGATGAAGGGCACGTAGCGCCCCAGCACCGACCACGAGGTGATGAAGACATCCGCGATCAGCAGCAGCTTGCAGATAAACAGTATGGTTTTGTAGGCCCAGTCATAGACGGGCCTGAGCTTTTCCATCGATTTGAAAAAAGCCGGCACGGCGCTGGCCTCCTTTTCTTGTCAGTGGCGATAGCTGATGATCGTGCCGCCCACCAGCAGCACGACGAAAATCACGACGATGACGATGGTCATGGCATCCATGCCGGTTCACTCCTTCTCTTCCTTCTGGGCCCTCAGCGCCCTCTCCTTCTCCCGCTTCATGATGGGCAGCCATTCGTGAAGCGCGTTGTAGATCGGCACGCCCAGGCCGATAATGCTCATCCGAAGGCAGTTGTTGAATTCCTTTTTCGCGGCCTCGTATTCCTTGCTGTACATGGTTCCATACACCCCTTTGAATCGAAATCACAGCCATTATAAGGCATACCGGCGCTAATTTTGCGGAAAGGATGCCGGCGGTGTGTAACTTCTGGGGTTCGATCGCCAATCTTCGCCGGGATGTATGATATAATTAAAATGGAGTATTTTCAGGAGAAGCCGATCATGAAAGAAGACAAACGCCCGCGCGTCGCCAGGGACGCCGTGGTATTCACGGGGATCATGGCCCTGGCCATTTGCCTTTCGATGATGTTGTCCGGGCTTCACGACGACAACAACCCCTTCGCCACGCCGCTGTTCATCCTGGCGGTGGCGCTGGTGGCGCGGCTGACGGACGGCTACCTGTGGGGCATCGCGGCCTCGCTGGTGGGCACTTTCTGCGTCAATTACATGTTCACCTATCCGTTCTGGCAGTTCGACGTGACGCTGACAGGCTACCCGCTGACCTTTTTGATGATGCTGGTGGTTTCCATCATCATCAGCGCCCTGACCACGCAGATCAAGCGGCAGGAGCAGCTGCGCTTCGAAATGGAGCGGGAGAAGATGCACGCCAACCTGCTGCGCGCCATCGCCCACGACATCCGCACGCCGCTGGCGGCCATCATGGGCGCCAGCTCGGCGCTGAAGGCGCAGTCCCTTGACGGGGCCGACCGGGACGCGCTGCTGGAGGGCATCAACCGGGACGCCCAGTGGCTGGTGCGGGTGACGGAAAACCTGCTCTCCGTCACCCGCTTCACCGGGGGCGACGTCGCCCTGGCCAAGACCGACGAGGTGCTGGAGGAGATCGTCGGCAGCGCGATACTGAAATACCGGCGCGCGCCGGACGCCCTTCCGGTGCACGTCGAACAGCCGGAGCGGATACTGATCGTTCCCATGGACGCCACGCTGATCGAGCAGGTGCTGATCAACCTGTTCGACAACGTCAGCGCCCACGGCCGGACCGCCACGCAGATCTGGCTGAGCGTCTGGCACAGGCCCGGCCGCGTCGTCCTGAAGGTGGAGGACGACGGCGTCGGCATTCCCACCCACCTGCTGGCGGGACTGCTCGACGGCAGCGTCCATCGCGGCATACAGGAGCGCCCTGACGACCGGCGCAGCATGGGCATCGGCCTGTCCGTGTGCCGGACCATCGTCCGGGCCCACGGCGGCGACATGAAGCTGGGGCACAGCGCCCGAGGCGGCGCGGCGGTGAGCTTTTACCTACCCTGTCCGGAGGAATAAAATGTCAAACGAGATTCGCAACAAAATACTGATCGTGGAGGACGATCCCGGAATCTGCACCTTCCTGCGGGCGGTGCTGGCCTCGGACGGCTACGACGCCATCGTCGTGAACAGCGGCGCAAGCGCCCTGGACATGATCGCCTCCCACTGTCCCGACTGCATACTGCTGGACCTGGGGCTTCCGGATACGGACGGCAACCTGATCATCGAGCGCGTTCGCCAGTGGACCTCCACGCCCATCGTCGTCATCTCTGCCCGCAGCCTGGAGCAGGACAAGGCCGAGGCGCTGGACCTGGGCGCGGACGACTACATCACCAAGCCCTTCGGCAGCATCGAGCTGCTGGCCCGGATCAGAACGGCCCTGCGCCACCGCAACCGGGCCCTGGACAACGACGAGATCGCCCTCACCGGCAGCTATCACGTGGGGGATATGGAGATCGACTACCGCAAGCGCCGCGTGCTGGTGGGAGGCGAGCTGGTCCACCTGACGCCGAACGAATTCCGGATCGTGGCGCTGCTGGGCCTGCACGCGGGCCGGGTGCTGACCTACAGGACCATGCTGCGGGAGCTGTGGGGCCCGTCGGCCAGCTCCGACAACAAGATCCTGCGGGTACACATGGCCAGCATCCGCCGCAAGATCGAGCCCAACCCCAGCGAGCCGAGGTACATCTTCACCGAGGTGGGCGTGGGCTATCGCATGGCAGACGGGGAGGATGAAAGGAATGAAGGCAACCGTTCAGTCATGCGCCGCCCGCCGGTTCGGACGCCGTAATTCGCGGAAGGGCAGGCGCCGTTAATCGGTATCGCGCGCGCTTCCCGCGCACGAGACGGCGCGCCTGCAGGCGTGTGTGTTCATGTTTGCCTTCAACGCGCTGGGCGTCGGCGGCTCGGTGATCATCTCACAGTATTTGGGAAGCGGGCAGAACTCAAAGGCTGACGAGGCGGGGGCGATGCTTTACCGGCTTTCGGCCCTGTTCTCACTGGCCTGCATGGCACTGACCCTGGTATTCGGGCGCACGATTCTGCACGGGCTCTACTGGAAAGTGACGCCGGAGGTGATGGAGGCGGCGGAGACCTGCCTGTTCATACTGAGCTTTTCCCTGCCCCTGAATGCGTTGTACAACGTCGGCGCGGCCATATTCAAGAGCAACGGCCTGACGCGCACGACGATGTACATTACCGTAGCCATCAACCTGATCAACATCGTGGGCGATATCATCTGCGTGTTCGTGCTGCGCGCGGGCGTCGCGGGCGTGGCCTGGCCCACCACGATCTCCTGGGCCGTGGCTATGTTGGCGATCACTTGGCTCTGCATGCCTGGCGCTGACGTTGGCCCTGCCGCTGTACATGGGCTTTTACAGTACGTCGCCCGAGGTTCGGGCCCTGGTGGTGTCCACCACAATTCTGCACAATATCTTTGCGGCCCTTGTATCGCCGCTGGCCCAATCGATGCCCTCCGGCTTCAAGGCCGCCGGGGATGTAAGGTATCCCATGATAACCTCCCTGATCTGCACCTGCGGCATTCGCGTCGCCCTCACCTTTCTGCTGGGCGTCGGGCTTCGGATGGGCCTGATGGGCTATATGTGGGCGATGTGCATCGACTGGAGCGTAAAGGCCGTGCTGATGGTGCTTCACGCCGCGCAAGGCTCCTGGAAGAACAAGAGAATCATCGAAGCGTAATGCGGCGCTTTGTGGCAAAGCCAGATTTGGAGGCATCCGGCTGGCCCCGGTGGCAGGGGGACAGGAAATTCGTTGACAGAAAGCGGTTATTCATTTATAATGCAGACAGGGGGCCGATGGGCCCGAAAAGAATGATTGACATTATAAACGGAGGGCGATGACAATGGATCTGAAACTGAGGGACAAGACCCAGTGCATGTATGACGAGATTTCCCTGGGCGAGGTTATGCTCCGGCTGGACCCCGGCGAGACCCGCGTGCGCACCGCGCGCAGCTTCAACGTCTGGGAGGGCGGCGGCGAGTACAACGTGGCCCGGGGCCTGCGGCGCTGCTTCGGCATGAAGACCGGCGTGGTGACGGCGCTGGCCGAGAATGACGTGGGCTACCTGGTGGAGGACCTGATCCTCCAGGGCGGCGTGGACCCGATGATCAAGTGGGCGCCCTACGACGGCATCGGCCGCAAGGTGCGCAACGGCCTGAACTTCACCGAGCGCGGCTACGGCGTGCGCGGCGCGCTGGGCATCTCCGACCGCGCCTACACCGCCGTTTCCCAGCTGAAGCCCGGAGACATCGACTGGGAGGAGATCTTCGGCAGGCGCGGCGCCCGCTGGTTCCACACCGGCGGCATCTTCGCGGCCCTGTCCGAGACCACCGCCGAGGTCACCATCGAGGCCATCAAGGCCGCCAAGAAGTACGGCACCATCGTCTCCTACGACCTGAACTACCGGCCCTCCCTGTGGCGCGACATCGGCGGCCAGGCCAAGTGCCAGCAGGTCAACAAGGAGATCGCCCCCTACATCGACGTGATCATCGGCAACGAGGAAGACTTCACCGCCTGCCTGGGCTTCGAGATCAAGGGCGCCGACAAGAACCTGAAGAAGCTGGACCCCGCCGGCTACGCCATCATGATGAACGAGGCCGCCGCGATGTACCCCAACTTCAAGGTCATCGCCACCACCCTGCGCCAGGTCAAGACCGCCACCTGCAACGACTGGTCCGCCATCGCCTGGGGCGAGGGCAAGACCTACAAGGCCAAGGATTATCCGGCCCTGGACATCTTCGACCGCGTGGGCGGCGGCGACAGCTTCGCCTCCGGCCTGATCTACGGCCTGATGACCACCGGCGACGTGGAAAAGGCCGTCAACTACGGCGCGGCCCACGGCGCGCTGGCCATGACCACCCCCGGCGACACCTCCATGGCCCGGCTCAAGGAGGTCGAAAGCCTGATGGGCGACGGCAGCGCCCGCGTGCAGCGGTAATCATCCAAAATGAATCGGACTGGGACGCAGTCCGATTCATTTTGTCGTATGCTTCCGTCATGCCGCGCTGTGCAGCTCTTCAACGTAGTCGATGTATTCCTCCTGGGTGGGAAAGGCCATGCGGCTGCCGTCCGGCAGGAAGCCGGTATAGCCCTGACTGGTGTAATAGCCCTTGGGTATGAACATATCTGCCACCTCATCTTGCTGGAATTGCCGGCGGTCCGCCGGGGAAGGGCTCTGCCCTTCGCTCAATGACAGGATAGCAGACGGGCTGTACAAAAAAACGCCCTCAATAGACTGTTTTGTTGTTTTGATGTCCCAAATATTACCCTTAATACAGAGACCAGCGCAGTGTATCGCTCCGTTCGCGAGGTGACAGGATATATTATGGAAAAGAGAATTGCGCATGCAGCATTGGCGCTGCCCTTGATCGTCCTGATCGTGTTGTTCCTGTCAGGATTTTCAAAGCAGCCCATAACCGCCTTCGACCAGCTTGCACAGCCCGGGACCACCATCGCCGTGGGTCTGGATACGCCGGCTGAGCAATCACTGGCGGAGGATTACCCTTCCGCGAAGCTGATTCCCTACAGCGATAAGATCCTGGCCTATACCGATGTGGCGAACGGACGCCTCGACGCCTACGTCGGCGCCAGGCGGGAGATGGAATTCGCCATCATGCACGGCTTCGAAGGCGTGCGCCTGTTGGAGGAGAACTATGCCGTCAACAAAATCGCCGTGGCCATCTCTCCGGTATCGCCGATCCCCAGCCTCACCCAAAGGCTGAACGCCTTCATCCGGGAAAGCAAGGCGGACGGCACGCTGGACGACATGTATGACCGATGGGTCATTCGCGACGAGGAGACCCTGCCGGACATCCCGCCGGCAAAGAATCCCGCGTTTACGCTGCGCGTGGGCACGACGGGCACGGTGATGCCCTATTCCTATTATATCGGGAATAAACTGGCGGGATACGACATCGAGCTGGCCCATCGCTTCGCCAGCTGGCTGGGCGCGAAGCTGGAATTCAAGGTGTACGACTTCGGCGGCATCATCGCCGCCGCAGAGCGGGGCAGCATCGACTGCATCATGTCGAATCTGTTCTATACCGAGGAAAAGGACGAGGCCCTGCCCTTTTCCGACGTGCTGTTTGAGGTTGAGATCACCGCCATGGTGCGCGGCGACGGGCAGGCCGCGAACGGCAATGCCGGCAGCACGGCGCCGGTGGTTCGCGAGGGCGAAAGCAGTCCTGCGCAGGGCGGGGCCGTCAGGCGCTTTGAGCGCCTCGCGGACCTCGAAGACAAGCGCATCGGCGTCACCACCGGCAGCGTTCAGGCGCTTCTGGTGGAAGAGCGCTTCCCCGATGCGCGTCTGTACTTTTTCAGCACCACCGTGGATATGTTGAACGCACTGAGAGTCCATAAGATCGACGCCTTTGCTGATGCGGATTCGCTCGTCAAATACATGATGGCGGACAATCCCGACCTGACCTGTCTGGACGAGCCGCTGGGCGAAACGATGCAGGTAGGGGCGATCTTTCCCAAGACGGACAGGGGCCAGCGCCTGTGCGACGCCTACAGCGCCTTCATTCGCCAGATTCGGCAGAGCGGCGTCTATGACGAGATTCAGGACCTCTGGTTTGGCGCGGATGAATCGAAGCGCGCGATTCCCGACCCGGATGACCTGCCGGCGACGAACGGGACCCTTCGGGTCGCCGTGGATACCACCGTCGTTCCCTTTGCCTTCATCAAGGACGGAAAGCCGGCCGGCCTGGACATCGATATCGCCGTCCGCTTCTGCAAGGCCGAGGGCTACGGGCTCAAAATCGTGCATACCGATTTTGCCGGGATCCTTCCGGCGGTCGCCAGCGGAAAGGTGGATTTTGCCTGTGGCGGCATCGCGCACACGCCCGAACGCGCCCAGAGCGTGCTCTATTCCGAGCCCACATTTGAAGGCGGTTCGGTGATGGCCGTCTTAAAGGCGGAAGAAGCGGCATCCCCTGCCAGGAGCAGCCCGTCCTTCTGGGAAGGAATCGCCTCCAGCTTCAACAAGACCTTTGTCCGCGAGGATCGCTGGAAGCTGTTTGTGAAGGGCGTCCTCAACACGCTGGTCATCACGTTGCTGTCCTTACTCTTCGGCACGGTGCTGGGATTTGGGGTGTTTATGCTCTGCCGGAACGGGAATCCCTTCGCGAATCTCATCACGCGCATCTGCTTCCGGCTGGTGCAGGGCATGCCCATGGTGGTCCTGCTGATGATACTGTACTATATCGTATTCGGCTCCGTCACCATCGGCGGCATTACAGTGGCGGTGATCGGTTTTACGCTCACCCTCGGCGCCTCTGTCTTCGGCACGCTGAAGATGGGCGTCGGCGCGGTGGAGCCTGGGCAGTACGAGGCAGCTTATGCCCTGGGCTATTCCAACCGCAGCACCTTTTTCAGGATCATCCTCCCCCAGGCCCTGCCCCATGTGCTGCCCGCCTACAAGGGCGAGATCGTGAGCCTGCTCAAGGCGACGGCCATCGTAGGCTACATCGCCGTGCAGGACCTGACCAAGATGGGCGACATCGTCAGAAGCCGGACCTATGAGGCCTTCTTCCCGCTGATCGCGGTGACGGTGATCTACTTCCTTCTGGAGGGAATTCTGCGATTCCTGATCAGCCATATCGCAGTCAGACTCGACTTCAGGCGCAGGAAGCCGGAGGACATCCTGAAGGGGATCAAAGCCGACCGTCAGAACTGATGCTTCACCGGATGAGCCAGGGGCTTTGACGATGTCATCAACTGAAGAAAACACCGCACAATTTGGCTGGACATCGGCGGCGGAAAGGTGTATAATTATTCAAGTCACATAATAACTGCGCATTCTATGGCAGAGGTTAGAAGGGAAAGGGCTTGATTTTTTCCAATCGCAAGACCATCGGCGTGTTCATCAGCAAGATGTTTGCCCCCTTTGACAACGCGGTGTTTCACGCGATGGAGCGCGAGGGCCGGCGGCTGAACTACGACATCGTCGTGTTTACCACCACCGGCTACTATCTGACGCAGAACGAATACGACATCCAGGAAAAGAACATATTCCGCTTTGCCGCCATCGACAAGCTGGACGGCATCATCATCGTGCCCGAGAGCTATGAGCAGGGTGAATTCCGGGAGCTGCTGTACGATATGCTGCACCGGCACGCCCAGTGCCCCGTGGTGGCCATTCGACACGACGGAAATGAATTCGACTGCGTGTTCACCGACGAGAGCCAGGCGATCCGGCCGCTGGTGCGGCACCTGATCGAGCATCACGGGCTGAAGCGTATATGCTTCCAGACCGGCTTTCCCGGCCACATCGAGGCCCAGGCGCGGCTGGACGCCTTCCGCCGGGAGATGGCCGACCACGGATTGACGGTCCGGGATGAGGACATCTGCCCCGGCACCATGTGGACCGATTGCGCCGAGGTGGCCTGGGAACGCTTCTTCTCGAACCCGGACGACCGCCCCGAGGCCGTGGTCTGCGCCAACGACTACATGGCGGTAAGCCTGATGCGCCTGCTGATGGAAAAGGGCCTGCGGGTGCCCGGGGACGTCGTCGTCACCGGCTTCGACAACATTCCCGGTGTGGGGCCGGACATGCCCGGACTGACCACGATACAGCCCGACTACGACCAGATGGTCGTTCTGGCGATGGAACACCTGGACAAGCGCATCCGTGGCGTATCCCCGTGGCACCGCCAGGCGCGGTTCAGCCTTCAGGGGAAGCTCGTGCTGGGCGAGAGCTGCGGCTGTGGCCAGCGCTCGCCGGATTACTTCCGGGAGGTCAGCCGGCGCACCACGGCGCTGTTGGAGCTGGAGGACGACCAGGATCGGATCATGGACTGCCTGAGCATCGACCTGGGGGCCTGCATCGACCTGAAGGAGCTGCATGAGGTGCTGATCAGCAAGCGGGCGCATTGCGCCGTGCTGCGGGATCACTATCTCTGCCTGTTTGGCGAGCCCGGCGCGCTGATGCAGGAGAACAGCGACAAGGCCACGCTGGTGCATGCCATCCGCGATCATCAGGACTGCGGCGCGCCGATGATCACCTTCGACAAGCGGTACCTGCTGCCCGCCATGGCCGAGCGGCGGGACGAGCCCCAGATGCTGTTCATGAAGCTGCTGCACCAGCGGGGGCACAATTTCGGCTACAGCCTCTCCCGCTATGTGCCCGGAGAGACGCCGTCCAGGATCTTTGTCCAGGTCAACGCCCTGCTGTCCATCGCGCTGGAAAACATCTACCGGCGCACAGAGCTCATTCGGCTGTACGAGGAGCGGCGCATGAGTTCTGTCACGGACCTGCTGACGGGACTGTTGAACCGTCGGGGCTTCATGGAGCGCCTTGAGCCCATCTGGCACAACCTCGCCGGCGCAACCGTGGCCTTTATCAGCATCGACATGGACCGGCTCAAGCATATCAACGACAATTTCGGCCACGCCGCCGGGGATTTCGCCATCCGGCTGCTGGCGCGGGCCATCAAGGCGGCGCTTGGGAAGGACGGCGTCGGCGCGCGCATCGGCGGGGACGAGTTCCTGATCTTCCTGCCCTCCGCGGGCAACGGCGAGGCGGACGCCTTCCTGGCGCATTTCGACCAGGCGCTGGACCGGCTCAACGCCGAGGAAGACCGCAGCTTCACGGTCTCCGCCAGCGCAGGCTGCACCACAAAGCGGCTGACCGAGCTGGACACCATCGAAGGCTGCATCCACGACAGCGACACCCGGATGTACCAGATCAAGGAGGCCCGGCACAGGGCCAGGTGAAGGGTGCAAATACTGATTTATCGGGACTATGGAAAGGGGAGCCCTATCCCCCGCTACGCGGGTACTTCCCCACTGCGGTGGGGAAGCTTTTGGGGACAGCAAGTCACTTTTTAGCTTCCCCACCGCAGTGCCCTAAAGGACTAGC
>JAZSAA010000134.1:0-2007 GCA_045601625.1 Clostridia bacterium
CCGCCACTAAATACTAACCACTAAATACTAAATACTCAAATACTGATTTATCGAGCAACAGCTCGATAAATCAGTATTTGCCAATCCCCCTGCGAAATTTGTCTCAATAAGACATATTCACCGCCTTCCGCGCATATACAATGTCACCTGAATACGGGAAGGTGATACCATGGATATGAACAGCGTGGAGCTGGCCCACGACCTGCGCATGCCGTTGCAGCTGATCTATTCCAGCGCCCGGATGCTGAAGCTGTGCCGGGAGGATCCGACGCTGGACGCCGACGCCTACGCGGACATACTGATGCAGTCGGTGGAGCACATGCGGCGGATGCTGGACGGCGCGCTGGAGCGCTGCGGCCGGGAGGAGCGACGCGAGCGTCCCCACCCGGTGAACGCCGACCTGGCGGCCTGCCTGCGGCAGCTGTGCCTGCGGTGCAGGCCCTTTGCCGACCAGGCCGGGGTGAAGCTGAGCTGTACCGGCAACGTGGCGTCGCTGCGCATGGCCCTGGACGAGGACATGCTCTCCCGGGTGCTCCTGAACCTGATCTCCAACGCCCTGCGCTTCACGCCCCGGGGCGGCGAGGTGCGGGTGGAATGGGTTGCGATGGGGGATTTTGTCGAGATCTGCGTGGCGGACGACGGCGCGGGCATCGCCCCGGAGCGCCTGCCCTACGTGTTCCTGCGGGGTGAGAGCGACGGCGGCCACGGCCACGGCCTGCCCATCGCCCAGCGCCTGGCCCGGGCCATGGGCGGCGAGCTGACCGTCCTGTCCCGGCGCGGCTGCGGCAGCGCCTTCACGCTGCGCCTGCCCGTGCGCCAGGCCCGCGCGGTGTGACAACACCGCCGCGATCCCCATGTCGCGGCGGCGTCCGCGCCGCCACCGAAACCCGCACACCCCGTAGCGGCGGCGATCTGCCGTCGCTGCGACAATTTTGAGGGATATACCAACGATGAAAACCGCACTGATCCTCGAGGGCGGCGCGATGCGGGGCATGTTTACCTGCGGCGTGACCGACGTGTTCCTGGAAAACGGCATCGAATTCGACGGCGCGGCGGGCATCTCCGCCGGGGCCGTGTTCGGCTGCAACTTCAAGTCCCGCCAGCCGGGCCGGGCCATCCGCTACAACAAGCGCTACGGCCGGGACCCCCGTTATTGCAGCGTGCGCTCGCTGATCAAAACCGGCGACCTGTACGGCGTGGACTTCTGCTACCGCCAGATCCCCGACGTGCTGGACCCCTTCGACCGCGCCGCCTTCCGGGCGAACCCCATGGCCTTCTACGTGGGCGCGACGGACGCGGCGACCGGCGAGGCGGTCTACCACCGCCTGGACGACGGCGACGACGGGGACATCCGCTGGATGCAGGCGTCGGCCTCCATGCCGCTGGTGTCCCGGCCCGTGGCCATCGACGGGAGGCTGCTGCTGGACGGCGGCATCGTGGACCCCGTGCCCTTTGAATATATGGAAAAGCTGGGCTACGACCGCAACGTGGCGGTGCTGACCCAGCCGAAGGGATACCGAAAGGCGCCGACGAAGGGCATGGCCCTGTTCAGGCTGGGCCTGCGCAAAACCCCCGCCGTGGCCGAGGCCATGGCCCGCCGCCATTTGCGCTACAACGCCCAGATGGACGCCATCGACGCCCGGGAGGCCGACGGCCGCCTGCTGGTGATCCGCCCCGAGGCGAGCCTGGGCATCTCCCGCACCGAGGCCGACCCCGCCCAGCTGGAACGGGTGTACCGGCTGGGAAGGGAACAGGGGCTGAAGCGGCTGGAGGAGGTCAGGGGGTATCTGGAAAATTCAGATTTGTCGGGGGGCGACAAATCAGAATTCAGTATTTAGTATTTAGCATTTAGTGGTTAGTGGAGGAGGAAATGCTTGCGGATTTCTTTTGATTCAAAGAATCGAGAAACGTTGAAATCTCTGCCGTTTCCCTTTAATCAAACAAATCCGTCAGGGCTGGTGACTTGACCGAATTTCCAATTCGGGCAAGTCAGTTTCGGCCGAAGGC
>JAZSAA010000135.1:0-2063 GCA_045601625.1 Clostridia bacterium
CGCTGTCCACGGGCAGGCCGGCGTCGGGGGTGCCGCCCACCATCGTCTCGTAGAACGTGGCGGCCTGGCGGACCACCACCACGCCGTCGTTCTCCAGCGAGCAGCTGGCGTCGCTGACCAGGCAGCGGTCGTGGCTCTGGCACAGCCGGGCCATGATCTCGTGGGCGGCGGCGTAGCTGTCGGTGCGGTATTCCAGGGTGAAGCTGCGGCGGATCTGGTTGCCGGCGCGGGTGACGTTGTTGAAGGTCACCGAGTATTGCAGCGTGTCCGCCAGTATGCTGTTCAGGAAGGCCACCTCGGCCTTGCTGTTGTTGTAGCTGCCCATCCAGGACATGTTGCCCGAGGCCTCCAGCGCGTCCTTGTTGTTCTTGACCTGCTGGGCGGCGGCCAGGCGGGCCTGGGCGGCGACCAGCTCGGTCTCCAGCATGCCCGCCTCGGACTGGGCGTTGGTGATGGAGGCGCGCACGGTCTTTTCCACGAACTGGTAGTACACCAGCGCCAGCAGTATCAGCACCAGCACCGCGATCAGTATCTTCTCGGTGCGGGTGAAATCACGGCTCATGATCTTCATTGCTGGCTCACATCCCCTCCGACAAATTGGGTGACCTTCTTCATGTCCTCCAGCAGGCTCTTCTTTTCGCCGTTCTCAATGGCGACGTCCTCGGCGGTCAGCTCGCCGTCCGGCCTTTGCAGGTAGACGATGAACCGGGCCCAGACGCCCTCCTGGGCGTTCCTGCGGGCGTCCTTGTTGGCGGTCATGATGGCGCAGCTGTCCACGATGGGGCTCTTTTCGATCTGGCGGCGCAGCTCGTTCAGCCGCTCCAGGGTCTGGCCGTTGACCTCGAGGGTCAGCAGGTTGTCGGTCAGGCTCCAGCGGTTGACGATGTACTCCGGCACGGGCACCAGCTGCTCCAGCAGGTCCAGCCGCGCCCGCTGGCGGGCGGTGTCCAGGGCGTCGTTGCCGGTGGCGGGGGCGTCGCGGAACATGCTCTTGAGTATGCCGGCGATCTCCTCCTCGCTGGGGCCCTCCTCCACCACGGGCAGTATGCTGTCCACCAGGGCCAGCACCAGCACGCGGTCCACCTGGTTCAGCTCCGCGGCGGTCATGCCCTCCAGCGTGTAGTGGGCGTAGGTCTCGCCGATGTCGCCGATGTTGTCCAGGGCGTCCATGGCGCTGTCCAGGTCGTTCTGCAGCTGCGTGACCCGGCCCTGGGCCCGGGACATGGCGTCCAGGCGGTCGATGACCAGGAACTTGCTGAATACCCCGGCCAGCACGACGATCAGCAGTATGCCCAGTATGGCCGTCAGCGGGTTGATTTTATTTTCATCTACCAGCACGAGGTTGATGGAGCGCTTGGTGGGCAGCTTGCCCTTCAATACGCCCTTGCCCTTGGCCGGCTTGATCTTCTTCGCTGCCAATTTGATCCCTCCGAACTCAGCTCATCGCGATGCCGATGGCCTGCACAAAGCTGTTGCACGACTCGATGCCGTCGCCGCCGGGCACCAGCTCGGTGGCCGGGTGCAGCTGCAAATCCAGCATGTCGCCGATCTCGGTGGCCAGGGGCTGGATCACGGCTCCGCCGCCGCACAGCCACAGGTCGGAAAGCACGCTTTGGGGGTTGCTGAAGCGGTAGAAGTTCATGGCCCGCATCAGTTCCACGGCGATGCTCTCGTAGGCGTTGCGGCACTCCTCCCGGTCCTGGCAGTTGTCGTAATTGCTCATCAGGTAGGTGTGGGCCAGGTGGGCGTCCACGCCGTAGGCGTCCGCCAGCACGTCGTCCAGGCGGCTCATGCCCACCTCCAGCACGCGGGTGGCCACGTGCCGGTCCTGCTTGAACATGTACATGCGGATGGCCTGGTAGCCCAGGTCCAGTATGCCGTATTCGTCCCCGAAGCCGGCCAGAAATTCCTTCTGGGCGCGGATCAGCTCGATGTAGCTGCACAGCGCCGGGGCGGTGCGCGTCAGCCGCAGGCCGGCCTTGCGCAGGGTCTCCTGGGCGTCCTCCAGCAGCGAGCAGTGCGCGCCCACGGCCAGCAGCTCTATGGTGGGCTCGGGCGCCTCG
>JAZSAA010000136.1:0-4715 GCA_045601625.1 Clostridia bacterium
TTTCCGGGCGGCAAATCTGCAAGGAAGCCTTTTTTGCTCTGGTCGACAGGCTCCCTGCCGCAAAAAAGGCCCCGCCCGCGGCGTACACGCCGCCGCGTACGATTAAAGATCGGGGCGCTCCGCCCCCGATACCCCTGGCAAGTTACCCAAAAGCCTCCCTTGAAAGGGGAGGTGGCGCGTAGCGCCGGAGGGGTTCCGTCTCTCCGACAAATCAGAATTTGTACCACAGGAGGATACCAAATGCTTCTTAACGAGGGTTGCGTGGCCTGTCTGATGCGCAGGAAGCTGGACAATTATCCGGCGGAGGCTGCCCCTGGGGCGGTTGCGGAATACCGGCGGAGGGTGCGCTCGGTCATCGAGAACGGGCGAGGGTTCAGCTCGCCGGAGGTGAACGCCGATATCAGCGCCATCTACCGGGAACTCTTCGGCCCGGAGCGGGACTATACCGACGTCAAGCGCCGCTTCAATGCCCTGATGCTGGAGCTGGAGTCGTCGATTCAGTCGGACGTGGACGCCGCGCCGGACCCTCTGGCCCGGGCGGTGCAGTACGCCATGGTGGGCAATTACATAGACTTCGCGGCCCTGGGGGAAATCGACGAGGGTGAGCTGCGCCGCAGGCTGGGTGCGGTGGATGCCATGGCGGTGGACCCGGCGGTGCTGGAGGAGCTGCGCGGCGCGGCGGAGTCCGCCGGGCGGCTCGCGCTGTTCACAGACAACTGCGGCGAGATCGTTACCGACAAGGTGCTGCTGCGGACCCTGCGGCGGATGAATCCGTCACTGGAGGTCACCGTGATCGTCCGCGGTGTGCCGGTGGTGAACGACGCCACTCTGGAGGACGCCGAACAGGTGAGCATGGATGAAGTGGCCGATCGTGTGCTGGGCAACGGCTGCGACCTGCCCGGCGCAGTGCTGACGCGCATCTCCGGCGAGGCCCTGGCCGAGGTGGACGCCGCTAACCTGATCATCTCCAAGGGTCAGGCCAACTACGAAGGGCTTTCGGGCTGTGGGCGAAACATCTTTTATATATTCATGTGCAAGTGCGAGCTGTTTACCAACCGATTCAAACTGCCCCGTTTCAGCGGGGTGCTGACAAGGGAGTAAGAAATATGACTGAACTCAGAGACAAGCGCGGAATGACCGAGGCGGAGGCCATCGCGGCCTATCGCAAAAAGAACTACCCCAAGCCGGCGCTGACGGCGGACGTGTGCCTATTTGCGCGGTCGGGCGCGGGATGGAAGCTGCTGTTGATCCGCCGGGGCGGGCATCCGTACCTGGGCTGCTGGGCGCTGCCGGGGGGCTTTGCGGACGAGGGGGAGACCATCGAGGACACCGCGGCCCGTGAGCTCCGGGAGGAGACCGGCCTGGAGGGGCTGGCCCTGCGCCTGGTGGGGGTCTACAGCGCGCCGGGACGCGACCCCAGAGGCTGGACCGTTTCCGCGGCCTACGCCACGCGGGTGGAGGAACCGCTGGACGCCGAGGCGGCGGACGACGCGGCGGAAGCCGGCTGGTTCGACGTGGTCCTGTCGGAGGCCGGTGCCGCGTCCGTGGCGCTGCCCGGAGGTCAGCGGCTGGCCTTCGATCACGCCGAAATCATCGCGGACGCCGCGGCGCTGCTGCTGTAGCGACATTAAGACGTCACAGGGAGGGCAAATCATGGCGGATATTGCAAATGTCTATCGGGCCGACGGCGGCCGGTATGGCACCATGGCCTACAACCGCGTGGGCCGGAGCGGACTCAAGTTCCCGGCGGTTTCGCTGGGCTTCTGGCACAATTTCGGTTCCAACGGCGACTACGACAACATGAAGGCCATGTGCCGCACGGCCTTCGACCACGGCATCACCCAGTTCGACCTGGCCAACAACTACGGCCCCGTCTACGGCAGCGCGGAGGTCAACGCCGGACGCATCCTCCGGGAGGATTTCCGGCCCTACCGGGACGAGCTGGTGATCGCGTCGAAGGCGGGCTACGACATGTGGGACGGTCCCTACGGCAACTGGGGCAGCAAAAAGTACCTGGTGGCCAGCTGCGACCAGAGCCTGAAGCGGCTGGGGCTGGACTACGTGGACATCTTCTACCACCACCGCATGGACCCCGAGACCCCGCTGGAGGAGACCATGGAGGCGCTGAACTTCATCGTCAAGAGCGGTCGGGCGCTGTACGCGGCCATCTCCAACTACGACCGGGAGCACACCGCCCGGGCGGTGGCGATCATGAAGGAACTGCGCTGCCCGCTGATCGTGAACCAGCGCCGCTATTCCATATTCGACCGCACCATCGAGCAGGACGGCGTGAAGGCCTGGTGCCGGGAGAACGGCATGGGCGTCATCGCCTTCAGCCCGCTGGCCCAGGGCCTGCTGACCGACCGCTACCTGAACGGCATTCCCGCAGACAGCCGCATCGGCCGGGACGGGCGGTTCCTGAAGGCCGACAGCCTGACGGAGGCGCGCCTGGGGCAGATCCGCGCCCTGAACGCCCTCGCCCGGGAGCGCGGCCAGACCCTGGCCGAGATGGCCCTGGCCTGGATACTGAAGGACGGCGACGTCTGCTCGGTGCTGATCGGCGCGTCGAGGCCCGAACAGATCCTGGACAACGTGAAGGCGGCGGAAAACTGCGGCTTTACTCAGGAGGAACTGAAGCGCATCGACGAAATCTGCGGCGTGGATTAAAAGAAGGTTCTTCACGTTTTTCTGGGGAATGCCATTCACAGTCAACCTTTGGCAGCCAGGGGTTTACAAAAACAGACGGCCGGTGCAAAAACGCATTTTGCGCCGGCCGTTCGTTCATTTCCCGGACGCCTTCCGGATGGCCTCCAGCAGGTGCCTTCGCATGGCGTCGTCGGGCTGGATCACCGCCATGGCGAGGCTGTCGCTGTCCCGGTAGACCAGGGCCAGCGGCTCGTATTCGCACTGGGCCCGGGTGGCCTTCAGCACCTTGGCCTGGGGATAGCGCTGCTTCATGTCCTCGGGCGCGCCCCAGGCCACCACCCGGTTCAGCCAGATGTCGGCGGCGAAGCGCTCCCGTTTGCCGTAGGCGCGGCAGATGCGCAGTATGTCGTTGGTGGCAGTGTAGACAAAGCTCATCGCGTACCAGTCCAGCAGGAACCAGGCGATGGCGCAGCCGTAGGCGATGAACAGCGCCGACGCCAGCGCGCCGATGCGGCGCTGCATCAGCGAGAAGAACGCTGACCCGGCGAACACCGCCAGCGCGATCAGCAGGATCAGCCCGACCCCCTGCAGGGCGGTGGGCTGGCGGTTACGAAGTCTCTGTTCCAGCATGGTTGTCCTCCATGAGTTTGCCCATCAGGCATTCCAGGGCCTTCATGGCGGCTTTGCCGTTGCCGCCGCTGTCGGTGACACACAGGAAGGCGCCCCGGTTGTCAAACGCGCCCATCTTCGCCAGCGCGTCCACGCCGTCCAGGCGCAGCCCCGCGGTCCAGGTGGAACGCTCGCCGGTGTCCTCGTCCTCGGTGGTGACCGCATAGGGCTCCAGGTCGAAGCCGCCCATCCAGCCCGCCGCCAGGGCGTCGTCCAGCGGCATCAGCGCGTCGGTGGAGACCAGCGCGTCCATGGCCTCCGGGCTGGCGAGGAAGGCGTCGCACTCGCCCACGGCCAGGCGGGTGATCAGCAGCATGCTGCTGGTGTAGACCTGGTCGTTGTACAGCAGGTTCTCGAAGTAGACCTGTTGGATGCTGTCGTCGTCCTCCCGGACCCGGGCCAGGATGTCCGGGGCGAGGGCCTGCAGCGGCGTGGGATCGGAATAGCCCGCCGCCAGGTAGATGCCCACGCTGGCCTGGTTGGGAATACGGGGCCGGGTCATGGTCCAAAGCAGCTCCGCCCCCAGCAGGCCCAGGGCGATGCCCGCCAGGTAGAGCCATATGTATCTGCGCAGATGCTCGCGCAGGCCGCGCCAGCTGAATTTCGTGTCGGGCATGTTTGCCTCCGTCGATGTTGGTATACCCTATTATAAATCAGAATGGGGGAGGACGCAAGGGAAAACTGGATGGCGGCGCTTCCTTCACGGGCCAGCGCTTGACAGCCGGGGGCGGGTCGTCTACAATAGAGGCATATTTTGTTGCAACTATGAGGAGGAATGACCGATGAAGCCGCAGCCGCAGCTGGCGACGATGATCAAGGGACAGGTTTTTGACGGCTATCTGATGGTGCGCGCAGCCACCCAGCGCACCAGCTCCAACGGGGGTAAGTACCTGGACATGACGCTGTGCGACATCTCCGGCGAGGTCAACGCCAAGATGTGGGACGGCGCCACGCCGCCGCCGCCCCCCGCGCACGTGATTCGCCTGCGGGGCATGATGCTGGAGTACAACGGCCGGCCCCAGCTGCGGGTGGACAAGCTGCGGGCGGTGACCGAGGCGGACGACTTCGACATGGACGCCCTGGCGCCCTGCGCGCCGCTGCCGCCGGACGAGATGCTGGGCTACATAAGGGCCAGGGTGGACGCCTTCGCCGACGACGAGCTCAAGACCCTGGTGCTCAAACGGCTGGAGGAGTGCGGCGAGGCGCTGAACTACTACCCGGCGGCGTCGAAGCTGCATCACGCCGAGCGCTCGGGCCTACTGCACCACACCAGCACCATGCTCCGGGCCGCGGCGGCGATCTGCGAGATCTATCCCACGCTGGACGGGGAGCTGCTGGCCGCGGGCGTGATCCTCCACGACCTGTGCAAGATCACCGAGATGAAGGCCGACGCCATCGGC
>JAZSAA010000137.1:0-3115 GCA_045601625.1 Clostridia bacterium
CCAGCTGAACGACGATACCTACCACGACGACCCGCTGAAGGCCGGGGACAGCCGCTACCTGCACCGGGGGGACATGGACTGGAGCGCCGCCGAAAGGCGCGGCGACGGATCGACCCCCCAGGGGCGCATGTTTGAGGCGATCAAACGGCTGGAGGCCCTGCGCGCCGAACACGCCGCCTTCGGCGCCAATGCCGAGGTGCGTCTTGCGAACGCGGTGGACGATTCCCTGCTGGGCATCGAGCGCCGCGTGAAGGGCGAGCGGCTGATCGCGCTGTTCAACTTCTCCGAATGGCCGAAGCCCGCGGGGATCGAGGGCGGCGGCAGCTTTACGGACCTGTGGACCGGCAGTCGCGTGCGCGCCGAGGGCCTGACCGTGCCCGCGGGGGGCTTTTTGTGGCTGCTGGATGCCGGCGCGGAGGATTGACGCTGGATCGTCACCCGTTTCAAATCAAAACCCCTCAGAATTGCCGCTTTCGGGCAATTCCGGGGGGTTTTTAACGGCATTTCGCCCAAAAAGTTAGTGATGCGCAAAAATTAACGAAAACGATGTATTGACAAGAAATAAACAATGGTATAAAATTGGTGTGCAATCCGATAAGACAGTAGGTTTTTATTGGATCGAGGCAAGAGATTGCCACAAAAATTCAAGGAGGTTACCGCACATGAAAAAGGTAATCAGTCTGGTTCTCGTCCTGGCCCTGTTCGCCATGAGCGCCGTCGCGTTCGCCGCTACGCCCGTGGCCGCTACCGATCTGGCCTATAAGGGCGAACTGGTGCTCATGCACTTCTCCACCTCCGAGGAGTCCGAGGGCAACGGCGGCTCCGACGGCTTCCGCACCACCATCGCGGCCTGGAAAGAGGCCCATCCCGACATCACCCTGACCGAGAACGTGCTGGCCAACGCCGAGTACAAGACCCAGGTCGCCACCCTGGCGGCGGCTGACAACCTGCCCGACGTGTTCCTGCTCCAGGGCATGAACACCATCGCCTGGGCGAATCAGAACCTGGTGATGGACATGACCGACATCATCAAGGCTTCCCCCTACTATGATGCCTACAATCAGGCTTACTTCACCCCCTTCACCACGCCCGAAGGCAAGATCTACGGCCTGCCCGTGCTGACCGGCGGCACCTGCACCATCGTGATCTACGACAAGGCCATGTGGGCCGAGAAGGGCTACGAGACCTTCCCCGCCACCTGGGCTGAGGTCGAGGAAGCCGCTGAGAAGTTCTCCGCGGAAGGCATCGACACCATCGCCTTCGGCAACGGCGGCCAGTGGCAGCTGAACTCCGACTTCGTGTCCACCCTGGGCAACCGCTACACCGGTCCCGAATGGTTCGCCAGCCTGATCGCCAACACCGGCGCCAAGTTCACCGACGAAGCGTTCGTGAAGTGCCTGACCGAGACCCAGCGCCTGTTCAAGGACACCAAGATCTTCAACGCCGACTTCAACGCCGTGACCAACGAGGACGCCCGCGAGTACTTCATCGCCGGCGACGCCGCGGCCTTCATCGGCGGCAACTGGGACTGGTCCTACATCTGGCAGACCCTGAAGGACGGCAACGAAGAGAAGTACAACAACATGGGCATCGCCGTGCTGCCGCAGCCTGCGGACGCCGAGCTGTATCCCAACAGCCAGAACATCGGCCTGGGCTATGCCATGGCCATCAACCCCAAGCTGGCTGAGGATCCCGACAAGCTGGCCGCCGCCATCGACCTGTGCTACGAGCTGACCGGCCCCGCCTTCTCCTCCTATGTGGCTGAGAACTACGCCCTGGGCGGCCTGACCAGCGCCGGCGACGTCGACCTGAGCGCCTTCGACCAGCAGACCCAGGACTTCTACAAGTGGAGCTATGTCGACACCGACACCTGCGAGATCTACGACTCCTACCTGGATTCCTCCATCTGGAGCGTGCTGAACACCGAGATGCAGGAGATGCTGAACGGCGACAAGGATCCCGCCACCGTCGCGGCCGACACCCAGGCGGCTTACGACGCTGTGTACAACAGCTGATAACCTTATGACTGACCGACAGCCGTCCGTCTGCGAAAGCGGACGGGCGGCTGCCCTGTATTGACAGCCGCTTCCGGTCCCATGCTGCGCCGGCGCCCTGCGAGGCGTGGGAGCGGAAGTGCGCTTACCAACAAAAGGAAAGGAAGGGACAGTGCATGCTTGATTCCATCAGGCCCAAGAAATCAACCATCTATCTGTACCTGTTGATCCCGGTTGCCCTGTTTATATTCACCGTGTTCTTCCCGTTGGTCTCCGCGCTGGTGTACAGCTTCTTCGAGTGGAAGAGCGGCCCCAACAAGATATTCAACGGCATTGCCAACTATAAGCAGCTGTTCGCGGACCAGGTGTTCTGGGCGTCCTTCGGCCACAACCTCTATCTGGTGGCGGCCTGCATCATCGGCCAGATCGGCATCGCGTTCATATTGGTGCTGTTCGCCAATTCCCGCCTGGCCAAGTGCCAGACCGTCCACCGCACCTTCGGCTTCTTCCCCAGCACCATCTCCGCCGTCTGCATCGGCATGATCTGGAGCATGGTGTATCACAACAAGTACGGCATACTGAACTGGTTCATCATCAATGTGCTGGGCCGTCCCGAGTGGGCCAAGGTCTGGCTGAACGATACCAAGAACATCATGCTGTACGTGTCCATTCCGCTGATCTGGCAGTACATCGGCTATTACATGGTCATCATGTTCTCCGCTATCGCCGGCATCGACAAATCCATCTTCGAATCCGCCGAGATCGATGGCGCCACCGGCTTCCAGACCGCCGTGCACATCACGCTGCCCCTGATCCGCAATACGCTGCTGGTCTGCCTGACGCTGTGCATCGCCGGCAACATGAAGGCCTTCGACAACATCTACACCATGACCGCCGGCGGACCGGGTTATTCCTCGATGGTGATGGCCATGTACGGCTACAAGGTCTCCTTCGAGCAGTCCAACCTGGGCTACGGCAGCACCATCTCCGTGGCGATATTCGTGCTGTCCCTGGCCGTCATCGGCGGCAGCCAGTGGCTGGT
The DNA here is from genome assembly GCA_045601625.1 of Clostridia bacterium. Classification (GTDB taxonomy): domain Bacteria; phylum Bacillota; class Clostridia; order Christensenellales; family Aristaeellaceae; genus UBA2862. Next base: position 3,037 of record JAZSAA010000137.1, read on the forward strand.
CAAGCGGGCCACCCGCAGAATGGAGGTGTGATCCATGCAGAAGAGCGAAATGACCGCCGTGCGCCAGACCTCCCCGGTG
>JAZSAA010000138.1:0-2275 GCA_045601625.1 Clostridia bacterium
TTTAATCGTACGCGGCGGCGTGTACGCCGCGGGCGGGGCCTTTTTTGCGGCAGGGAGCCTGTCGACCAGAGCAAAAAAGGTTTCCTTGCAGATTTGCCGCCCGGAAATCGCCTGCGATTTCAGGCAAATCTGAGGAGGATGCATTGAAGGGGGACCTGTCCCCCTTCAAACGGGCGTCAGCCCGACAAATCAAAATTCATGCGGCATGAACACATCCTCCCTTCCCTGCTCCACCAGCATCATGGCGGCGGAGACCAGCAGGGCGAGGTGCTGGTCGGGGTCGTCCACGGGGATGTCGAACTCCTCCTTCAGCTTGCGGATGCGGTACAGCACGGTGTTGCGGTGGGTGAACAGCCGGGCGCAGGTCTCCTGCAGCGACCGGTGGCAGCACAGGTAGGTGTACAGCGTCAGGCAGTACAGCGTGTCGTCCGCCCGGTCCCGCTCCCCCAGCGCCCGCACCGCGGGCAGCGCCAGGTCGCCGGCCTGGCCCAGCTGCCGGAGCATCATCAGCGCCTGGTAGGGCTCGGCCATCACCGCAAAGGGGTGCGGCAGCTTCGGCAGCAGCGCCGCCATCAGCGCCTTTGTGGCCCCGTAGACCTCCGGCAGCCGGAACAGCCGCCCGACAGGCGCGGAGACCACCACCCGCAGGCTGAATTGGCTGGAAAAGCTGCGGAACAGGCCCATGTCCGGGTCGCTGTTCAGGAAGAACACCACGCTGCCGTCGTGCACCAGGGGCCGGGACATGGGAAACACGTCCAGGATCGTGCTGCGCAGGGCGTTCTCCGACCAGTTGGTGTTGCGGTACAGCTCCAGGTTCACCAGGGCGATGCGCCGGGGGGCCAGGTACTTCAGCCCCGCCGCCTCGGCCTGGAGCCGGAACAGCGATTCGTCGGTGAACCGCCCCTCCAGCAGGTGCTGCAGCACCGATTCCTCGGCGCTGCGCAGGCTGTTGCCCCGGCTGTTCTCCAGCATCAGCTGCTTCGCCAGGGCCGATTCCACCGCCTGGAACACCCGGCCGTCCGCCTGCTCCAGCCGCTTTCCGATGTCCACCAGGATCAGGTAGCCCACCGGCGCGCCGCCGGTCATCAGCAGCGAAAACCGCCGCTTGTAGGGGCTGTCCGCGGGGCTGACCAGCTGGGCCTGGGCGTCCGCCCCCGCCAGCAGGCTGCCTGCCTCGTAGGTCAGGCTGCCCGTCTGGATGGACGTGCGGAAGGGCACGTCGTCGAAATCCGGCTCACAGTGCCAGGCGATCACGTGGAAGGCCATGTCCACCACCATCGCGGGGCACTCGAACAGCTCCGCGGCGTCCCGCACCAGCAGCGCCAGGTCGTCCTTGTTCATGAAGTCGTTCAGGAACGTCTGCAGGTCCACGTCATCACCTCCAATCGCAACATAATTGCCGCATTCTCGCGCACATTCAAAGGCATCAGACCCATGTTGTGCTGCCAGCACAAAGCCTTTCAAAACAATTATACCGCGAGCATCGTGCAAAATCAAGTCCTTTTCGCTATAATTCCAACTGTACCGGGGAAACGGTACGGCAATCGAACGCAGAAAGGATGCGATATTATGATGCTTCTGAAGAATGCAAAGGATATAGATAATCTGGTTGAGGCGGTCAACCGTTGCCGTGACGACGTGCTGCTGCGCTCCACCGACGGACGGGAGGAGTTCAACCTGAAGAGCGTGCTGAGCCGCTACATGGCCATCGGCGAGCTGTGCAAGGACCATGGCGACAGCTACGAGGTGTTCTGCATGAACCGGGCCGACGAGGTCTACATGATGGAGTTCTTCAACAACCTGGGTCACGTGAACGCCAAGTGCGCGTAACGTCCCCAAACACAAAAACAGGTCGTCCCAAGGGACGGCCTGTTTTTGTGCCTGGCCCGGATTACTTGAGATAAGCGGCGGTCGCGTCCAGGTAGGTGACATCCACGTCGTCCTCATCCTGTTCAACGACGACCAGCACGTCGCCGCCATTCCACAGCTTGGCCTTGGCTTCCGGACGACCGTCGTCATCCACGGCATAGACGCCGTTGCCCAGCGCCTTGACATCCAGCGCCGCGCCTTCGCCGTAGGCGGCGGTCAGGGTCTTGTCGATCTCGTCATAGCTCACGGCCTTGTCATCATAATTCACGCGAATGGCCACCAGCGCGTCCTCGACGAACATGTACTTCACGTCAGCCTTGATGTTGTCAATCGCGACGTTCTCATACTCCACCTCGGTAAAGGTCACGGGGCCGAGGGTATGCTCGGTCTCCACCTCGTGGGGGGC
>JAZSAA010000139.1:0-11526 GCA_045601625.1 Clostridia bacterium
TCGCCTCGTTGTAACAGGGAATCTGGATGATGAGCTTCATGGGTTTTGCCCTCCGTCCTGTGTATTAAATGCCGTCATCAAGCCTGCGCAGCGTGACGCGGGTCACGGCCACCCGCGCCCCCGAATCGGTGCGCAGCCTGATCCTGCACGTCTCCTCGTCCTGCTCCAGCGCGAACGGACACGTCCACCGGAAGGCGTCCCCGTCCAGGCCGTCGCCGGGGTCGTCCACGGCGGCAAGCCGCTTCTGGTCCTTCTCCCCGGTCACCTCCAGGCTGCACGCCCCGGAGAGCGCGCCGGAGACCAGCCGCCCCTCCACCGTGGCGGTGTATCGTCCCGCCGGCAGCGGGAGGTACGGCGTGAACACCGCCAGCGCGCCTTCCTCGCCCGAAAGGGCGCGGCCGCGCTCCACCGTCCCGTTTTCCACAAACACGGACAGCATCGGTATGTCGATGCCCGGGTCCTGGCCCCGGTCGTTCAGGTCGAACAGGATCGCGTTCGATTCGCTCAAATACACGCCCCTGTAGGGCGCCAGCGCGCCGGCGGAGTATTCCACGCCCGCCGCGGTATTGAGCATCAGGCAGTCCGCGCGGCCGTCCAGGTAGTCCTCCAGCGCGTCCGCCTTGGCAAACCCGCACCTGGACCGGGGCTTCAGGAACTGCAGCCGCTTCATCGCCACGCAAACGTTGTCGATGGGGGAAAAGGAATCCGGGAACCCAACCAGCACCCTCGGCTCGTTGTCGGGGAGCTTCAGCTCGCTCTGTTCGATCTGGTACAGCTTGTCGATGCTCCTGTGGTAGGAGCCGATGAACGCCTTGGCGTGCTTGCCGGACGCGGCGACCGAAATGAGTATCGCGACAATCAGCGGCACATAGACCAGTCTCCGCAGCTTCCCCCGCCTGCGGCCAATCAGAATCGCCGCCGCGAACAGCCCGGCGACGGCCAGGAACGGGATCGTCGCCCCCCGGACGGTGATGCGGTTCGTGAACAGCTCCGACACCACCGCCGTGCCCACCACGCAGATCCGGTTGACCGTCTTTGCGGCCATGTCCGGCACCGTCTCGATGGAAACGGTGGCCAGCAGGTGCAGCGCGGCGAACAGCCCGACGCCGATCCAGCCCGGCTTCCGATCAAAGGCCCGTCTCAGCCGGCAGCAGCCCAGGGCCACGTAGATGGACGCCCAGTTTTCGATATACCTGCCGTAATAGTACACGTCCGCGCGCCCCCGAGCCCCGTCCGGCATGTAGACGCTGAACCAGTAGACGACAGACACGCCCAGGCAGAAAACAAACCCGAAAAGCACCAGCCCCCAGGCCAGGGTTTCCCCCACATGCCGCTTTTCCACGCTCTGCTTCAGGCTGGCGAACACCTGTATCAGCCCCAGGTAGAACAGGCCGAAGGTGGAAGTCCCCAGGTACCACAGCTGCCCGATCGCCTCCCGGACGAACGCCAGCGCCCCCTGGACGGAAAACAGCGCCTTCAGCTTCCCCACCATCATCGAAACGGTGTGGGGGTTGGACGCGGATTCCGCCACGCCCCACATTTTGACCTTGAAGAACCGGCTGGCATAGCCGTCGATGACGATCACGGCCGCCAGCGGCAGCAGCAGCGCCAGCGCCTTCTGAAGCCGCCTGTCCCCGGCGATGATCACGGCGACGGCATAGACGGCGAAGGCCAGCAGCAGGCCCGCCATGCGGTTGTGGACCAGGTAGGTGTACCCCACCAGCAGGCTCAGCAGCGCGTTCAGCGCCAGGCGCTTCCGCTGGGGATCGTAAACGGCGATGGCGGCGACGGCGGTCGTCAGCAGCGCCAGCGTGCATTCTGTCCAGCCCACCCGGGAGTGGGAGACCAGCATCACCGTCAGCGCGGAGGCCGCGCCGCCGACCAGCGCCATCCACTCGTCCTTCTCCGTCAGCCTGCGGATCGCGCCGTAGCCCAGCAGGAAAACCCCGCCGCACATCAGCGCGTTGGCGCACACCGCCAGCCGGTAGGCCGCAGTCATATTCCCGTAGAACAGCCGGGCGATCCGGATCAGCACATACAGTATGAGGCTGTATCCGTAGGAATACCAGTTCATCCGGCCCGTCACGCCCGACCAGTCGAACCCGGCCAGGTGCGCGGCGTTGCTCCAGTAGCCCAGCTCGTCGTCCAGCACGAAATAGCCGAACGCCCGGTTGAAATAGAGCATATTGACCACGACGACGGCGAGGAATGCCGCGCCCACCAGGAATAGTCGCTTCCTGCCGGACACGACCTCCTTCAAAAACTGCTTCATAGACCGTTCTCCTTCGGCGCAAGCCCTCCGGGCGGGACGGATCATCCCGCGAGGGGCGGAAAATACAAGAAAAAAGCATGAGCCCGCACAGGCGAAAGCGATGAAACCGCCAGCGGCAAAGGGGGTATCATGCCATGATGATGATAGCATAAAAAGCCGTGAAAGTCCAGTCAGGCGGCAAAATTAACCGCCAGGTCTTATACTCCTCTCAGTTTGGCCCGGCGATGTTCTTTTTGATACCGTTCTCAGCTTAAAAGTAAAAGGAGGCTGCCTCATGTGGCAGCCTCCCCGCACGAGCATACCGCGTCAGGCAGCATCCTCTTATTTCACTTTGACTTTTACCTTCGCGCTCTTGCCATTGGCCGTGGCCACAGTGATCGTCACCGTTCCCTTCTTCACGCCCTTCACCACGCCCTTGGCGCTGACCGTGGCAATGCCCGGATCAGAGCTGGACCAGGTACAGCTGCCGGTCGTGTCGGATGGCGTCACCTTGATCTTGTTCGCCAGGTTCAGCGACTTTCCCTTTTTGACGCTGTAGCTGGACTTCTTGAAGGCGATCTTCGTCGGCCCGTCAACCACATTCACCTTCACGCTGACCTCGCCGAGCCGCACGTCGTCGCCGTCGATCACCCCGCTCAGCACGGGGTTGCCGACGACCGTGGCGGTATCGTTGCCGTCGTAGACCTTGTCCATCGCGGACATACCGGTAACGGTGACGGTGGCCGGGTTGATCGTGAAGGGCTCGGTTTTCCGTTCGACGCCCGCGTAATCGCCGATGAAGTCGATGACGACCTTGCCCTCTGGGGCCTTGACGTTGTCCTCGAACGCGACCGTATAGTCCTTGCCGGCCTTCAGAATCTCACCCGAATCGTCGTCCTTGACCTTCACGACAGGGGTCTGGGCCTCGCCGCTATAGGTTACGGACGGGATCGCGTAGACCAGAACCGCATGGGGCATGCGGTATTTCCTTAAGCGTCATCTTCAAGCCTGCGCAGCGTGATGCGACTTACGCAAACCCTGGCCTTCGGATCCACATACATCTTGAGCCTGCAATTCTTATTGTATTTCTCCAGCTCGAACGGGCACGTACACCGGAAGGTGTCCTCCGCGACGCAATCGCCAAGGTTGTCGAGTATGGCGATCTGCCTTTTCCGGCTGCCGACGGTCACCTTCAGATAGCTCTCTTCTGAAAAGCCGCCTTCAATCAGCCGTCCCTCAATCGTCGCGCTGTATTTCCCCGCCGGCAGCGCGATGAACGGGCTGTACAGCGTAAAGTCCACGTTCTCATTTGAGCGGATGCCGTCCCGCTCCGCCGCCCCGTTGATATAATCAACGGATACCAGCGGGATTTCTACGCCCTGCGCCTCAACCTTTTCAGTCAGGTCGAACGCAATTGCGTTGGCTGATTTTATATACACGCCCCTGTACTGTTTCAGCATACCCGATGCGTACTCCATACCCGGCTGCATATTGAGCATCAGCCAGTCCGCACGGCCGTCCAGACAGTCTTCCAGCTTGCCCAGGTTTTTAATGCTGCACCTGGCCCGCGGCTTCAGGAATTGCAGCCGCTTCATCATGGCGCCGATCTTATTGACAGGGGAATTTGAATCCGGGAATCCGACCAGAACCGCGGGTTCGGTGTCAGGAATCCTCATTTCGCTCTCTACGACCTGCGACAACGCATAGATCGATTCCTGGAAGCTCCCAATGAACGACTGTACATACCTGCTGGACGAGACGGTCGAAACGAGCGTCGCCACGCACAGCGGCAGACAGATCATCGCCCGCAGCCTTCTGTACCTGCGGCCAAGCAAAACCACCGCCGCGAACAGTCCGACAACGATCAGGGAGACGGCCAAAGCGGTCCAGATGGATAGCCTGTCTGAAACCAGTTTGGAGAGCGCTGCCATGCCCGACACACATACGGTGTTGACCGATTTCATGCCGCCATACGGCGCAGACAGTATGGAAACGGTAGCCAGCAGGTGCAGCGCGGCAAACAGGCCGAGGGCGAGCCGGCTCGGCCTGCGTTCAAACACCCGGCTCAGTCGGCAGCAGCCCAGGGCCACGTAGACCGACGCCCAGTTTTCGATATACCTCCCATAGTAATACAGATCCCCCCGAACCGGACGGTTTTCCGGCATATAGACGTTGTACCAGTAGATGACGGAGACGCCCAGGCTGAGCACAAATCCAAGGAGGACCAGCCCCCACGCCAGGCCCTGGCCGACACGCTTCTGCGCGACGCATTCCTTCAGACTGGCAACCACGTGCACAAGGCCGAGGTAGAACAGGCCGAAGGTCGAAAGTCCCAGATACCATAGCTGCCCGATCGTCTCCCGGACGACCGCCAGCATGCCCTGCGCGGAGAAGACCTCCCGCAGCTTCCCAACCATCATCGATACGGTGTGAGGGTTCGTCGGAGATTCCTCCACGCCCCACATCCTGACCTTGAAAAACCTGCTGAGGTAGATGTTCACCACCAGAATGACCGCCAGCGGCAGCCCCAGCGCTACCGCCTTTTGAAGGCGTTTGTCCCCGGCGACGACCGCGGCCACGGCATAGACGGCGAAGGCGAGGACCAGGCCCGCCATTCGGTTGTGGACCACATAGGTATACCCGACCAGCGCGCTGAGCAGCACGTTCAGCGGCATGCGCTCGCGCCGTGGGTCATACAGGGCAATGGCCGCAATCGCGGTCGTCAGCAGGGCCAGTATGCATTCCGTCCAGCCGATCCGGGAGTGAAAAAGCAGCATCATCGTCAGGGCGGAGGCCATGCCGCCCGCCAGGGAGATCCACTCGTCCTTCCCCGTCAGCCTGCGGATCATGCGGTAGCACAGCAGGAATATGCCGCCGCACATGGCCGCGTTGGCGCACAGCGCCAGCCGGTAGGCCGTGGTCATATTGCCGCCGAGCAGCCGCGCCGCCCGTATCAGCACGTACAGCACGAGGCTGTAGCCATACGAATACCAGTTCATATGCTCTGTCAGGCCCGACCAGTCATACCCGACCAGCTGCCCGGCATTACTCCAGTATCCCAGCTCATCATCGAACTCAAAAAAGCTGTACGCCCTGTTGACGAACACCAGGTTGACCAGAACGACGACAAGGAACGCCGCGCCTACCAGGTACAACCGCTTCCTGCCGGTCACGACAGCCTTCAAAAACTGTTTCATAAAACGTTATTCCTCCGGCACAGGCCTGTCAGGCGAAGCGGCGAACCCGCAAAAGGACAGGTCCTTCGCTCCGCCTCCAAGTGTGTCATTCGCCTTATTCAACGCTGAGCAGGGTGACGCGGCTTACGGAAACCCTCGCGTTTGCGTCTGTAAACAGCCTGAACTCGCAGTATGCCTCGTTCGCTTCCAGCGTGAACGGGCAGGTACACACAAAGGTATCCCCCGTCAGGCAGTTTTCAAGGTGGTTCACAACGGCAGGCTGCCTCGCGCCTCCGTCCAGTGCCACGTCCATATAGCATTCATCGGAAAAGGCGCCCGAAATCAGCCGCCCTTCTATCGTCACGCTGTATTTTCCGGCGTCCAGCGCAGTGTAAGGGCCATACATGATGAAGCTCTTGCCCGGATCGGAACATATGGCGTCCGCTTCTACCGTCCCGTTGATGGCGCTGAACGCATCCAGCGGAACGGCAACACCCGGCTCCCGGTCCTCTTCCCTGTCCGAGAGGTCAAACAATACGGCGCTGGCCTTTCCCATACAGTAGCCTTTATACGGCCGCATCGTGCCCGACGCATATCTCAGTCCCTCCGTCAGGTTCACCACCAGGTAGTCCGCGCGGCCGTCGAGGTAGCTCTCCAGCGGCTCCGCCCTTTCGAGAACGCATTTGGTTCGCGGCCTGAAAAACTGCAAACGCTTCATCGCCACGCCCGTCTCGTCCACGGGGGAATCCGAATCCGAATAGCCGAGCAAAACCGTGGATTCATCGTCGGCGAGCTTCAAATCGGCGTCCAGAACCCGCGATACCCCGGAAAGGGTTTTCTGATAGTCCACGATATACGTCCTGACCTGCTTGCGGGCTGACGCGAGCGAAACGAGCATCACCGCGAGCAGCGGCAGATAGATCATCCATCGCCTTTGCCCGTCCCGGCGGCCAAGGAAAACAGCCAATACAAACGCGCCGACAACCAGCACAAAGACGATCATCGCCGTCCAGATAGACGCGTTGTTGGTAAAATACTGTGAAATCGCAAGGGTACCTATCGCGCACACCCGGTTGACCGCATTCATGCCGCCATGAGGAACCGCTAAAATGGAAGCGGTAGCCAACAGTTGCAGCGCGGCAAACAGGCCAAAGGTGACCCGGCCCGGCCTGCGCTCAAACACCCGGCTCAGCCGGCAGCAGCCCAGGGCCACGTAGATCGACGCCCAGTTTTCAATGTACCTGCCGTAATAATACACATCTCCACGCCCGGTGTAGTTTTCCGGGATATAAAAGCTGAACCAGTAGATGACGGATATGCCCAGGCTGAAGACAAACCCAAGGAGCACCAGCCCCCAGGCCAGGCTCTGGCCCGCCTGCCGCTTCGAAACGCATTCCCTTATGCTGGACACCACATACACCAGGCCCGCGTAGAACAGACCGAAGGTGGAAACCCCCAGGTACCACAGCTGCCCGATCGTCTCCCGGACAAACGCCAGCGCCCCCCGCAGGGAAAACATGCTCCGCAGCTTCCCCACCATCATCGACACGGTGTGGGGGTTCGTCGGGGATTCCACCGCGCCCCACATCCTGACCTTGAAATACCGGCTCAGCCAGCCGTCGACGACCAGCAGGGCCGCCACCGGCAGCAGCAGCGTCAGCGCCTTCTGCAACCGCCTGTCCCCGGCGATGACCACGGCGACGGCATAGACGGCGAAGGCCAGCACCAGGCCCGTCATGCGGTTGTGGACCATGTAGGTGTACCCGACCAGCGCGCTCAGCAGCACGTTCAGCGCCATATTCTTCCGCTGGGGATCGTACAGGGCGACGGCCGCAACGGCGGTCGTCAGCAGCACCAGTATGCATTCGCTCCAGCCCATCCGCGAATGAAAAACCAGCATGATCGTCAGGGCGGAGGCCGCGCCGCCGATCAGCGACATCCACTCGTTCTTCCCCGTCAGCCTGCGTATCGTCCGGTAGCACAGCAGAAAAACGCCGCCGCACATGACCGCGTTGCAGCCCAGCGCCAGCCGGTAGGCCGTGGTCATATTGCCGCCGAACAGCCGCGCAAGCTGTATCATCACATACAGCACCAGGCTGTAGCCATACGAATACCAGTTGATCTTCTTCGTCACGCCCAGCCAGTCATACCCTGCCAGGTGGGCAGCGTTGCTCCAGTATCCCAGCTCGTCATCGAGCATAAAATAACCGTAAGCCCGGCTGACAGAAACCAGGTTGATCAAAATCACGACAAGGCAGGCCGCGCCCACCAGGTACAGCCGCTTCCTGCCGGTCACGGCAGCCTCCATAAACCGTTCCAAAACGTTCCACCTCCTGCACAGCCCCTCCAGGCGGAACCGCGATTCCCGCGGAAGGACATGGGATAAAAAACATGAGCCCTGCAGACGGAAGCGATGAAACCGCCCGCCGAGGAGAAGGGCTCATGCCACGCACATGATAGCATAAAACACCATGAAAGTCCAGAAAAGCGGTAAAATTTACCGTCGTGCCGCAGAAAACGACAAAAGCCCCGCCCCCTGCCGGTATGCCCGGCAGGGGGCGGGGCTGTTAAGGAAATACCGCATAATTAAGGTGGTCAGCTGGCGAATGAATTTTTCGTCAGGCGCTCTTGCAGATTTGAAGGTTTACTGGCGGTAAATCGAAAAATCTGCAAGAGATGACTGGCGGAAAAGGCATCGCCAGATGCGCCACTGTATTGTGCGGTATTTCCTTAAGGAAACGCTGATTAAATGAGGTGGTCACCTGGCGAGTGAGTTTTTCGGCATGCGAGCTTGCAGATTTCGCAGGCTTACTGGAGGTAAGTCAAGAAATTTGCAAGTTTGCATGGCGGAAAAGGCACCGCCAGATGTGCCGCCGAATTAATCAGCGGTTCCTTAACGCCGTTTCCTGTGAAGCGGCCTCACCAGTTCCATTCCAGTCGCTCGATGTCGTCCTCGGTCAGCTCGTCGCCGATCTGGACCTCTATGATGTGCAGCTCGCCGCCGACGGCCCGGATGGCGTGCTTCATGCCGGCCTTGATCACCGCCACGTCGCCGCGACCCACCCGAATGACCTTGTCGTCCAGGATCAGCTCGCCCTGGCCCTCGGTGAAGGTCCAGACCTCCGTCCTGTGGCGGTGGCGCTGGTAGCTGATGTGCTGGCCCGGCGCGATCACCAGCTCCTTGGTCAGGCTGTTCTGCGCGTCGCTGTGCGCCTTGTAGTCCAGCACCCGATACTCGCCCCAGCCCCGGCGCTCGTACATCGGCCTCGCCTCGCCCACGAAGCCCTTCAGCTCCGGGCTGCGCGCCTTGGACGTCACCAGTATGCCGTCCGGCGTCGCCGCGACCACCGCGTCGTTGACCCCCAGCACGATCATCGGAATCCCCAGCTCGTTGACCACGTGGGTATTCTCGCAGCCGTCCGCCACCGCCCGGCCGGTCACGGCCTCGTCCATGGCCTCCGTCAGCGTGTTCCAGGTGCCCAGGTCCTTCCACGCCCCGCTGAAGCGGATCACGTCGATGGACTTCTCGCCCTCCACCACCGCATAGTCGAAGCTGATCTTCTTCAGCTCCCCGTAGCCGTCGTACAGCTTCCGGTAGTCGTCCGTGCCGAACAGCCGCCGCGCGACGCCCAGCACGTAGTCCAGCTTGAAGGCGAACACGCCGCCGTTCCACAGCGCGCCTTCGGCGATGTACTTCTTCGCCGTGGCCTCGTCCGGCTTCTCCCTGAACTCCGAAACCGGCGAGACGTGCCCCTTGCCCGTGGGGATAATGTAGCCGTACTTCTCGCTGGGATAGGTCGGCTCGATGCCCATCAGGGTCAGATTCGCCGCCCCCGGCTTCGCCGCCGCGTCGCTCAGCTCCTTCAGGCACTCGTAGTAGCCCCGCTCCACATAGGGGTCCACCGGGCACACCACCACCGGCTCCTCCCGGCCCACCCCCTGATTGGCCAGGTAAGCCGCCGCCAGGGCGATGGCCGGGAAGGTGTCCCGCCGGGTGGGCTCCACGCTGATGCCCACGCCGTCCCCCAACTGCGCCCGGATCTGCGGGATCTGGTTCTCCGAGGTGGCGATGGTGATCGTCGCCTCCAGGTCCACCTCCCGGATCATCCGGTACATCCGCTGGGCCATCGACTCCTTCGTGCCGTCCGCCTTGCGGAAGATCTTCAAAAACTGCTTGCTCCGCACGTCGTTGCTCAGCGGCCACAGCCGCTTCCCGGACCCGCCGGAGAGAAGTATCACATTCATCCCTTTTTCATCCTTTCGCTCAGTTCTTCGGCGATCCGCGCTTCCGTCGCCGCCGCGCCGTCCCGGTCCGCCGCCGTGACGCTGATGTACAGCTTCAGCTTCGGCTCCGTGCCCGAGGGCCGCACCACCACCGAGCCGTCCTTCGTGAAATACTTCAGCACGTCCGACTTCGGCAGCCCGTTCAGCCCCGCGCTGTAGTCCTCCACCCGCAGCACCTTTTCCCCGGCGATCTCGTCCACGCCCCGGCGGAAGCCCTCCATGATGCCCTGCATCCGCCGCATGCCCTCGGAGCCGGGGAACTCAAAGCTGTGCAGCGTGTTCAGGCAGTAGCCGTATTCGCCGTACAGCGCGTTCAGCCGGTCCAGCAGGCCCATGCCCCGGGCCTTGTAGTACGCGAACATCTCGCAGATCATGAACGCCGCGTCCACGCCGTCCTTGTCCCGCACGTAGGTCCCGGTCAGGTAGCCGTAGGATTCCTCGAAGCCGAACAGGTAGTCCCCCGCCCGGCCCTGCGCCTCCAGCCGCCCGATGACCTCGCCGATGAACTTGAACCCCGTCAGCACGTTCACCGTCTCCACGCCCCAGTGTTCCGCGATCTTCTCCGCCAGGTCCATCGTCACGATGGTCTTGACGAACACCGGGCGCTCCGGCATCCTGCCGTGCCTGGCCCGCTGGGCGCAGATGAAGTCCAGCAGCAGCAGCCCGACCTCGTTGCCGGTGAGCAGCCGGTAATCCCCCTCGGGGGTGCGCACGGCGATGCCGCAGCGGTCGCAGTCCGGGTCGGTGGCCAGCAGCAGGTCGGCGCGGGTGCGCGCGGCGTACTGCAGGCCCAGCGCCATGGCCTCCCGGATCTCCGGGTTCGGGTAGGGGCACGTGGGGAAGTTCCCGTCCGGGTTGCGCTGCTCCTCCACCACGGTGATGTTGGTGAACCCGGCCTCCGCCAGCACCCGGGTCACGGGCTTGAGCCCCGTGCCGTTCAGCGGCGAATACACGATGGCCACGTCCCGGCCCACCAGGTCCCCGTACAGCGCCGACTGGCCCCGGATCTGCGCGATGTAGCTGTCCAGCACCGGGGCGCCGATGTACTGGATCAGCCCCTCCGCCAGGCCCGCGCCGAAATTCATGGACTTCACGCCGTCGAACACGTCGATGGCACAGATCCGCTCCAGCACCGCCGCGGCGACCTGGGTGGTGATCTGGCAGCCGTCCGGGCCGTAGACCTTGTAGCCGTTGTACCTGCTGGGGTTGTGGGACGCGGTGATCATCACCCCGGCGCAGGCCCCCAGCTCGCGCACGGCGAAGCTCACCGTGGGCACCGGCAGCAGCTCCGGCCAGATCCACACCTTCACCCCGTTGGCCGCGAACACCCCCGCCGCGGTCCGGGCGAACAGGTCGGAATTGATCCGGCTGTCGTACCCGATGACCACCGACGGCGATCCCCCCGCCGCGTTCAGGTAGTCCGCCAGCCCCTGGCTGGCCTTCCCCACCACGTGCACGTTCATCCGGTTCGTCCCCGCCCCGAGCACCCCACGCAAACCGCCCGTGCCAAAGGCCAGGTCCCGGTAGAAGGCGTCCTCGATCGCCGCCTCGTCCATGCCCCTCAGCTCGCCCTGGAGGCTCCCGTCGGCTTTTTCAAGCCATCTCAAATGCTCTGCTTGCCAATTCATATTCATACGACAATCCGATCCTCATCTGTCAGTCTCTGGCATATACGTCCCGGGTATACACCCTGTCCCGCACGTCGTCCAGGCTCTCGTCGTAGCGGTTGGCGATGATCACCTGGCTGAGGGCCTTGAAGCGCGCCAGGTCGTTGACCACCCTGGAGTTGAAGAACGTGGAGCCGTCCGCCAGCGT
>JAZSAA010000140.1:0-8463 GCA_045601625.1 Clostridia bacterium
AGGCTCTCGCGCACCTTCAGCGCGCCGCGGCGGCCGTCGATGGTGGGCCGGATGCCGATGACCGGGTAGCTGCCCAGGTATCTGTTCTTTGCCATGTGAATCAATCCTCCTTAAAAATGCTGTCAGGCGTGACAAATCAAAACCCGCCTTTACGGTTAATTTTACTATAACATTGATTTCGGCTCCTGTATTGTGCTATAATGGCAAAAAATAAGACGATATTCACCACTTTATAAGGGAGGCAGTATGCACTACCTGGACTACAACGAGCAGATACAGCACCGCACCGGGGATTTCCCGCTGGCCTGGTACCCGGTGGATGTTCACCACGAGCGCTACCGCATGCCGATGCACTGGCACCGGGAGACGGAGCTGATCTACGTGCGCAGCGGCGCCCTGAGCCTGTACATCGACGACCGGGAGGTCCTGGCCGGGCCGGGGGACCTGATGCTCATCGCGGGCGGCGTGATCCACGGCGGCGAGCCGGAGGACTGCGTCTACGAGTGCGCGGTGTTCGACGCCGCCCTGCTGCTGGGGCCGGAGGCCTGCACCCGGCGGCTGAAGGGGGTGTTGAACCACAGCGTCTTCCTGAAGGCGGGGGCCATCGGCGCTGACGCCGGGCTGAGGGGCGCGGTGGACCAGCTGTTCGAGGGCTGCCGCGCGGGGGTGGACGGGCATGTGCTGGAGATCACCGGCAGCCTGTACGCGCTGTTCGGCGGGCTGCTGCGCTGCCGCGAGCGGGCCGAGCTGGACACGCCCTCCACCCGCTTCGGCCAGAAGGCCGAGCAGCTGAAGCCGGCGCTGGAGTACATCGAGACCCACTACGGCCAGGCCATCACCCTGGAGGAGCTGGCGCGGCTGACGGGCATGTCGCCGAAGTACTTCTGCCGCTTCTTCAAGACCATCGTGCACCGCTCGCCCATCGACTACGTGAACTACTACCGGGTGGAGTGCGCCAGCCACTTCCTCACCAGCGGCGACATGACCGTGGCCGAGATCGCCCAGCACTGCGGCTACAACGATTCCAGCTTCTTCATCAAGCAGTTCCGAAAGTACAAGGGCACCACGCCGAAGAAGTACCGGATGGCGTGATGAGCCCCAAAAACAGGCCGGCCGGAATGGATGCCCATTCCGGCCGGTTTGCTCAATCTATACGATTGTTTCCGCGCTCATGCGGGAATTAGTCGTACAGGTTGGGGGCGATGTTGTCGTCGCCCATGTTCTCGGCGGTGTACCAGGCGCAGCCGGTGTCGGTGTCCGCGACGGTCTCGCCATTGGCGATGGCCAGCAGCAGGTCGATGGTGACCTTGCCCATGCCCAGGGGGCTCTGGGTGACAGCGCCGTACATGGTGCCATCGGCCACGGCGGCCTTCAGGGTCGCGCCGGCGTCGAAGCCCACAGCGATGATGTTGTCGTCGCCGGAGCCGCAGACGAACAGGTTGCCGTCGGCCATGATGATGCCCTCGGCGGCGACCTGGTTGGAGCCGAACACGGCGATGGTGTCTGCCTCGTTCAGGATGACGGCCGCCTCGTTGCTGCACAGCTCGACGGTGGTCTGGGCGGGCACGCGGGCCTCGATGATGATCTTGGCATCGGCCTCGGCCACGACTTCGCCCTGCACGTTGTTCACATAGTACTCGTTGCCGGTCACGGCCACGCCCCAGCCCTTGGCGGCGGCGAGCTCGATGATCTTGTCGATGAAGCCGCGGCCACGGCTGGTCACGGATTCGCCGGTGGCGTCCTGGTTGACCTCGCCGATGCGGACGGCGCCCTCAGCGGCCTCGATGCGGCCTTCGATCTTGGCCCACATGTTCTCGGCAGCAACGCTGCCGGCATAGTAGTTGTCGGTGGAGGCGTTGGCGTAGATCGCGCCTTCGGGCGCGCCGGGCACGCCGGAGTCAAAGCCCACGATCGGGATCTTCTTCTCGACGGCTTCCTTCAGCAGGTCCATGAAGGCCTCCTGGTCAACGGCGGCGAAGCCGATGCCGGTGGGATTGGCGTTCAGGGCGTTGGTGAACTGCTGCACCTGCTGGGCGATATCAGACTCGGAGTCGGGGCCGACGAAGTTCATGGTGATCATCTCATAGCCGGCTTCGCCGTTCAGAGCGTCGATCTCGGCCTGAGCGCCCTTCAGCACGGCCTGCCAGTAGGTGGACTGGAAGCCCTTGGAGACGATCTCGAAGTGGTAGGTGGGCTGCTCGGCGACAGCGGCGACCAGGCCCAGGGCCATCATCATGGCCAGTACGAGTGCGAGTACTTTCTTCATGACAAGTACCTCCTTCAAAATTATATGCACGCCTTGTGGCGCAACATATTCGTGGTTGTGCGGCAGCACCGTTGCCGCCGCTGGGGGCGGGATACCTCAGCTGTTGCGCATCTTGTCGATGGTGACGGCGCCCAGCAGTATGCAGCCGGTGATCATCAGCTGCCAGTCGGCGTTCAGGCCCACGAAGGGCAGGCCCACCTGCAGCAGCGATATCAGCAGCACGCCCAGGAACGTGCCGAACACCGAGCCTGCGCCGCCGGTCATTGACGTGCCGCCGATGATGGCCGCGCCGATGGCGTTCAGCTCGAAGCCGGCGCCCTGGCCGGGGGTGATGTTGGAGAACGTGGCCGCGTAGGCGACGGCGGCCAGCCCGGTGAACAGGCCGGAGATCATGTAGGCGAACACGTGCCACTTGAACACGTTCACGCCGCTGAGCTTCAGGGCCTCCTTGTTGGAACCGATGGCGATGATGTAGCGGCCCACCCGGGTGTGGTTCAGCACGATGGTCATGATGATGACCAGCAGTATCATCCACACCATGCCGATGGGCACCGGCATGCGCCCGGTCTCGGTCTTGACGATGATGCGGAACACGTTGCGGAAGCCAGCGCCCGGGTCGGCGCCGTCAGGCCACGTGCCGGAGAAGCTGTTGGTCAGTATCGAGCCCATGCCCCGGCAGAACATCATCGTGCACAGCGTCATGATGAAGGGGGGAATCTCCAGCTTGGCGATGATTACGCCGTTCACGGTGCCCATCAGCACGCCCATGCCGATGGTCAGCACGATGGCGGCCCACAGCGGCCAGCCGTTGATGCGGATCATGTACGAGCCGATCAGCGAGTAGCAGATCAGGCCCGTGCCCATGCCCAGGTCGTTGCCGCCGGTGATCAGCGGGAAGGTGACGCCGATGGCGATCAGCAGCGTGTAGTACATGTTGCCGCAGATCTGTACCAGCGTGGTATACTTTCTGAAAGAAGTGCTGCTGGCGTAGAACACCACGTACAGTATGATGATCACCGCGATGATGATCAGGCGCTGAAACGCGCTGGAACGGATGAACGACGCGGAAGAAGCTTTCCTGCTCTTGCCTGTAATTTCCATTTGCCTTCTCCTTTCTTGCGTCCGTCAGTTCCTGCGCCGGCGGCTGAGGGTGTCGGCGATGACTGCGGCCAGCACGATCAGGGCGGTCAGGGCGTACTGATAGGCGATGTTCAGGCCCATGGACAGTATGCCCTCCTGCATGATGGCGACGATGAACGCGCCGATCACGGTGCCCAGTATCGAGGCCAGGCCGCCGGCCATCGACGTACCGCCCATGACGCAGGCGGCGATGGCTTCGTTGTTGAAGGTGTCGCCGCGCCCGGGCTGGACCGTGGTGTAGCAGCCCACGTAGAATATGGCGGCGAAGCCGGCCAGCGCGCCGCAGATGATGTAGGCCAGCATCTCCCAGCGCCGGGTGTCGACGCCGGACAGGCGCACCGCCTCGCGGTTCGCGCCGATGCAGATGATGTAGCGGCCGATGCGGGTCTTGTTCAGCACGATGGCGCAGATGATGGCCACCAGGATCAGCAGGATCAGGCCCGTGGGGAAATTGATGCTGCCGTTACCCGTGGAAATTACCATGTTGGACAGGTTGCGATACCAGCCGTTGGTCGCCGAGCTGTTGGGCCAGGAGACGTTTTGGGTCTTGGTGAAGATGGAGCCCAGGCCCTTGGCGATCTGCATCAGGGCCATGGACGTGATAAAGGACGGCAGGTGGAAGTAGGATACGAAGAAGCCGCCCACCGCGCCGAACACCGCGCCGATGACCACGCACAGCACCAGGCAAAGCCACAGCGGCAGGCCGTAGTTGTTCAGGCTGTAGCCGGAGATCAGCGCCGCGCAGAACATCACCGGGCCGATGGAGAAGTCGATGCCGCCGGTGGCGATGACGAAGGTGACGCCCAGGGCCAGGAAGCCGATGAAGTAGCCGTAGTTCATGGCGCTGGAGAAGCGGGCGTAGGTCAAAAACACGTTGCCGTGGTTCAGCAGGCCGCTGAGCAGCTGGAACAGCAGGCACATCACGATGATGACGCCGATCAGCACCACGCGGTTGAAGCCCATGGCCTTGACCAGCTTGAGGGATTTGAACTTTTCAAGTGCGTTTTTCATCAGGCTCCCTCCCTCATCTGCTTTTCGTTCTGGGCGTCGATGTCCCGTGTGGCCAGGTTCATGATGTTCTCCTGGGTGGCCTCGGCGATGTCCAGCTCGCCGGTCTTCCTGCCCTCGCACATCACCACGATGCGGTCGGACATGCGCAGGATCTCGGTCATTTCAGAGGAGATCATGATGATGGCCTTGCCCTGCTGGGCCAGCTGGTTCATCAGCTCGTAGATCTCCTGCTTGGCGCCGACGTCGATGCCGCGGGTGGGCTCGTCGAAGATCATGATCTGGGAATCGTTCACCAGCCACTTGGCGATGACCACCTTCTGCTGGTTGCCGCCGGAGAGGTTCATGACCAGCTGGTCGATGCCGGGGGTCTTGGTCCGCAGGGCGTCCACGTACTTCTGGGTGACCTGCTCCTCCTTGGGCTTGTCGATGAACGCGCCTTTGGTGTATTCGTGCAGGGTGGCCAGCGTGGAATTTTCGGTAATGCTCTTCTTCAGCACCACGCCGAAGCGCTTGCGGTCCTCGGAAAGGTAGCTGATGCCGGCCTTCACGGCGTCCTTGGGGGAGTGGATATCCACCTTCTGGCCGTTGATGTAGATGTCGCCGCCCTGCTTGGGGTCGGCACCGAACAGCGCCCGGGCCGTCTCGGTGCGGCCTGCGCCCACCAGGCCGGCGAAGCCGAGGATCTCGCCCTTGCGCAGCTCGAAGCTCACGTCCTGCACCATGCGGCCGGCGTTCAGGTGCTCCACCTTCAATACCACCGGCGCGTCCGGGGCGACCATGGAGTGGGTTTTGGGCTCCTCGTAGATCACGCGGCCCACCATCATGTTGATGATGTCCTCCTTGGTGCAGTCCTCGGTGATCAGCGTGCCGATGTACTGGCCGTCGCGCATGACCGAGACCCGGTCGGTGATCTTCTTGATCTCGTCCATGCGGTGGGAGATGTACACGATGCCGTAGCCCCTGGCGCGCAGGTCGCGGATGATGACGAACAGCTGCTCGATCTCGGTGTCCGTCAGAGCGGCCGTGGGCTCGTCGAATATGATGATCTTGGCCTCGTGGGAAATGGCCTTCGCGATCTCGCACATCTGCTGCTTGGCAACGGTCAGGTTGCTCATGGTTTCCTTGGGGTCGATTTCAATGTTCAGCTGCTTGAACAGCTTCCGGGCCTCGGCGTTCATGGCGGCGTCCCGGATGAACAGGCCGCTGCGCGGCTCCCGGCCGATGAATATGTTCTGGGCGACGGTCAGGTGGCCCATCATGTTCAGCTCCTGGTGAACGATGACGATGCCCGCGTCCTGGGCCTCCTTGGGGTTGTGGAATTCCACCTCGCGCCCCTCGTAGGTGATGGTGCCGGAATCCTTGCTGTAGATGCCGGTCAGCACCTTCATCAGCGTGGATTTGCCCGCGCCGTTTTCACCCATCAGCGCGTGCACCTCGCCCCTGCGTACCTCCAGATCGACGTGATCCAGCGCGTGTACGCCTGGGAACGATTTGTCGATGCCCTTCATCGTCAATATGACTTCTCCCACGCCACTACCTCCGTTTCGTTCGTTGTCAGGCCCGCCTTCGCCGGTTCACCGGCTCCGCGCCCCGGCCGCCGGGCGAACGGCGTCGCCGCCAACGAATGCTGTGGTTTGCGCCGGATCAGTCGTCGGCCGATCCGGCGCAATGAACGGTTACATTATATACATTTCGCACCGAAATGTCAATCTGATTTTGACCTGTTCTCCTATTGGTTTACCGAAATGTGGAAGGAAGGTTAGCAATCCGTGCAGCTGACGATCACGCCGTCCTCGTCCCACAGGTCGTGCCAGTCCTTCGCGCCGGGCCACAGGAACACCTGGCCCTTTACCAGGCGGTTGTTCCGCTCCAGGGTGGCGATGGTGGCCATCTCTTCGTCGGTCAGCTTCTCGGTGACGGCGGCGCGCAGGTTGGCCTCGTAGTTGTGCACCGAGAAGGGGATGGGCAGCTGGCCCCGCTGCAGCGCCCACTTCAGGCAGATGATGGCGGGGTGGCAGTTGTGTGCCTTCGCGATTACAACCAGCTCGGGCATCTGCATGTCGGCGATGTCCTCGGGCAGTATGTCGCGCTCGGGGCGGCGGGGCGAACCCAGGGGCATGTAGCCGATGGGCAGTATGTCCCTTTCCACCAGGTAGTCGAACAGCTCCTGCTGCTGGAAGCAGGGGTGCAGCTCGGATTCGCAGGCCGCGGGCTTGATGCGCAGCTTGTCCAGCACCGCGTTCAGCTTCGGGATGGTCAGGTTGGAGATGCCGATGTGCTTCACCAGGCCCTGGTCCACCAGCGCTTCGATCTGCTGGTAGGTGTCCACGAACTCCGCCACCGAGAAGGGCTTGCTGTCGGGGTTGCGGGAATCCACGTCGCAGAAGGGGGCGTGGTAGTTCGGGAAGGGCCAGTGGATGAACAGCATGTCCAGGTAGTCGCACTGCAAATCGGCGATGGTCTTTTTGCAGGATTCGGCCACGTGCCGGTGCATGTCGTTCCACACCTTGGACATGATGAACAGCTCCTCGCGCTTCACCACGCCCTCGTCGAAGGCCCGCCTGAACTCGATGCCGATCTTGTCCTCGTTGCCGTAGCAGGCGGCGCAGTCGAACAGCCGGTAGCCCACGCGGATGCCGCCGGCCACCGCCGCCGCCACCTCGTCCGGGGTCACCCGGTCCGAGCCGAAGGTGCCCATGCCGATGCAGGGAATGACGCCGCCGTCGTTCAATTTAAAGGAAGGAACGGTTTTGGGATCGATCATAGTTTTTCCTCCGTTCTGTCGGAAAAGGGTTAAGGAAATGCCGCATAATCGAGTGGTTCAGTAGCGGAGGGAATTTTAGTCGATTGCGAACTGCAAAAAACGAAGGTTACCTGGCGGGTAATCGAGATTTTTGCAGGCAGCAAGCGGCTGAAATTCATCCGCTAATGGGCCGCGAGCATTGTGCGGTATTTCCTTAAGAGTTCAGAGTATAATGCCTTGGACCGGCGGTCGATGGTGCCGTTGCAGTCACGTTTCACTCTAAACTCTCAACTCTCCACTCTGAACTCTCTGTTTAGTCCGGGTACACGATGGCCACCTTGCCGCACTGGCCGCTGGCCATCAGGCGGTAGGCCTCGGCCACGTCCTTCAGCTCGAAGCGGTGGGTGATCAGCTTGTCGGGATGGATGCCCCAGCGCACCAGGTGCTCCACCAGCTCCTCCATACGCCACAGGCTCGTGACCCAGCTGCCGTAGATGCTCTTCTGGCCGTGCATGATGTCGGGGGAGGGGTTGAAGGTCACGTCGTTGCCCTCGCCGACCATGGCCATCTTGCCCCACTCGCGGGTGCAGCGGATCGCCATGGCGCGGGCGGAGTTGTTGGCCGAGCAGTCGATGGCGCGCTCGCAGCCGTAGCCCTGGGTGACCTCCATGATCTTCTTCTCGCACTCCTCGACATTGGCGCTGTTGAATACGTAGTCCGCCAGGCCCAGGTCCTTGGCCAGCTTCATGCGGTCCTCGTTCACGTCGCAGCCGATGGTGGTGTCGCAGCCCATGGCCTTCGCCAGCATCAGCGTGGCCAGGCCCACCGGGCCCAGGCCGGTGACCAGCACCCGGTCGTTGCCGGAGACGCCGATCTTCATAAGGGCCTCGTAGCAGGTGCCGAAGCCGCAGGCCACCTGCGCGCCGTCCTCATAGGTCAGCTCGTCGGGCAGGGCGATCAGGTCCTTCTCGTCGCAGAGCATGTAGGGGGCCATGCCGCCGTTGCGCTGCCAGCCGTAGGCCGCGCGGTAGGGGCTCTTGCAGGAGATGTAGTAGCCGCGCCGGCAGTCATAGCACACGCCGCAGCCGGAGATGTGGTACACGATGACCCGGTCGCCCTTCTTGAAGCGCTTCAGGCCCTCGCCCTCTTCCACGATGATGCCGCAGGGCTCGTGGCCGGCGATCATGCCGGGCTGGTAGCCCTCGGGGCCCTTGCCCACGTGGGCGCGGTAGATGCAGCGGATGTCGCTGCCGCAGATGGTGGAAGCCTTGGTCTTCACCAGCACCTGGCCGTGGCCCGGCTT
>JAZSAA010000141.1:0-3347 GCA_045601625.1 Clostridia bacterium
CCCGCCGGGGCTGGATCAGCGCCAGCGCCGTGCCCACGGCCAGCGCGATCAGCATGGACAGCAGCAGCGGCATGGTGTCGCCGCTGCGCAGGACCAGCGACACGACGATGGGCAGCGCCATCAGCGCGCCGCACACGCGCACCACGTTGCCGATGATGTGGCAGAGTAATCGCTTGTTCATTTTCTGATCTCCGTAATGTCGAAGGCGTCCTCGAGGTTCACCACGGTGCCCGCCTTGGCGGTGAGTATCACCGTGTCGCCCGCCTCGATCTCGTCGCTGCCGAAGGGGATGATGCACTTGCGCTCGCGCACCAACACCGAAACCAGTATGCCCTTGCGGATGTTCAGCTTGTTCAGCGGGATGTTCAGGTAGGGCGCGCCCTCCAGGGCGGTGAACTCATAGGCCTCCACCTGGCCGCCCATCATGTAGTACACCTTTTCCACCACCGAATTGCGGCTGTTGTTCAGCGCGCGCACCGAGCGCAGTATGGCGTTGGCGGTGGTGAGCTTGGGGCTGATGGCGCAGTCGATGCCCAGGTCCTCCATGATGTCCATGGCGTTGAGCCGGTTCACCTTGACGATGACCTTCTTCACGCCCCGGCGCGCGCCGTACATGCCGGTGATCAGGTTCTCCTCGTCCCGGTTGGTCAGGCAGATCAGCGCGCCGCAGTCGGCCAGGTTCTCCGATTCCAGAACTTCAGTGTCGGTGCCGTCGGCGTTGATGACCATGACGCCGTCCAGCTGGTCCGCCAGGCGCAGGCACTTCTTCTCGTCGATCTCGATCAGCCGCAGGTACACGCCCATGCCGGCGATGATGCGGGCCAGGTAGTAGGAGATGTGGCCGCCGCCGATGAGCAGCGCCGATTTCAGCCGCTGGGTGTCCTTGCCCAGCTGCTTGAAGAAGCGGGTGATGGATTCCCGGTCGCCGGTGGCGTACACCCGGTCCCCCGGCAGCAGCACGCTGGAGCCGTCGGGGATGAAGGCGCTGCCGTTGCGCTGCACGGCGGTGAACTGTATGCGGGGATAACGCCCGTGCAGCCGGGACAGGGGCGTGTTCAGTATGGCGTCCCGCTCCTCGGTGCGGAACTCCACCATCTCCACCCGGCCGTGGGCGAAGGTCTCCACGTTGATGGCGAAGGGGAAGCGCAGCAGCCGGGAGATCTCCAGCGCGGCGGAGCGCTCGGGGTTGGCCACCTGGTCGATGTCCAGCTTCTTTTGCAGCAGCGTCAGGCTCTCGGTGTACTCCGGGTCGCGGATGCGGGCGATGGTGTACTTCGCCCCCAGCTGCTTCGCCGCCAGGCAGCACACCATGTTCAGCTCGTCGTTGCCCGTGACGGCGATGATCACGTCCGCCGACTCCACGTTGGCCTCGATCAGGGTCTTGACGTTTGCGCCGTTGCCACGGATGCACATCACGTCCAGCGTCTCGCTGGCCTTGTTCAGCGCCTGCTGGCTGCGGTCCAGTATGGTGATGTCATGGCCGTCCTTGGACAGATACTGGGCCAGCGTGTAGCCCACCTTGCCGTTGCCGACGATGATGATGTTCATAGCATTACCTCGTTCTGTCGTGCTTGCGGCAAAGCCGCTTTTTTGGGGCGGCTTTGCGCCGCCCGCCTGATTCGACTGGATATCGGACGCCTGGACGGGCGCCGCAACGGCGCCTATATATCTCCGATTAAAGACCTGATATACTCCAGCCCCGCCGCCGCCTCCTGTGCGAACGTCTCCGAAATCGCCCCGCACAAGCTGATGCCGCCCCTGTAGCCCATCACGTTCAGCGGGGAGAGCATCCGGCCGTAGTCCTCGCCGTCGCCGGGGGCAGGCAGCCGCCGGGTCAGGGCGTTTTCCAGGTGGACGTGACGCAGCAGCGGCGCGGCCTTCCACAGGGCGTTCATGGGCTCGCTGGCCATGGACATGTGGCCCCAGTGGGCGGCCACGGCGATGTTTGAAAGCTGCAGCAGCCCGGCGATCAGCGTCGCCTCGGACACCAGGTTCATCAGGCTGCAATCGGCCTTGCGCAGCGGCTCCAGGCAGACGGTGACGCCGCACTCGTGGGCGTGGCCCTGGCACAGCCGCAGGAAGTTCCCCAGCTGCCGCCAGGCGAAGGGGAAGTCGCCGTCGTCGCAGACGCCCCGGCTCTTCGCCGCGTCCAGCGCCACCACCTTCACGCCCAGCCGCCTGGCCCGGTCCAGGGCATGCTTCAGGTAGCCGTGCAGCGCCGTGGCGTTCACCCCCGGCCCGGTCACGGCCAGGTCGTCCGGCAGCATGTCCCGGCAGGCGTAGACGCGGACGCCCGCGGCGTCCACCCAGTCCGCCAGCTCGGCGAATTCAGAATCCCCAAGCGCGGCTACGTCCGAAAGGGACAGCTCCACATAGTCGAAGCCCAGCGCCGCCACCTCGGGCAGGTTGACGAAATCCGTGCAGATGCCGATGGCGGCCATGGGCCCCTCCCTTCGACGCGGGTATACCACATCCATTATATCATCCACAAGTATACGCCTGTTTGGCCCGTTAGTCAAATCTGAAAGGCATAAAGATTGTGAATGGCCGCGTTATTTTTCGATAATCTCGATTCAAAAACTTCCGCTTGATTTTATCGCGCATAGCTGGTATAATTTAACCAGCCTAATATAAAGGAGTGTTTACTATGGCTCTTGTTACTTCCACCGAGATGTTCAAGAAGGCCTACAATGGCGGCTACGCCATCGGCGCTTTCAACGTGAACAACATGGAGATCATCCAGGGCATCACCGAGGCCGCCATCGAAAAGCGGGCCCCGCTGATCCTGCAGGTTTCCAAGGGCGCTCGCGCCTATGCCAAGCATGTGTACCTGATGCACCTGATCCGCGCCGCCATCGAGGACGCCGAGCAGACCGCGGGCTTCGACCTGCCCATCGTCGTCCACCTGGACCACGGCGATTCCTTCGAGCTGTGCAAGAGCTGCATCGACGGCGGCTTCACCTCCGTCATGATCGACAAGAGCGGCCTGCCCTTCGAGGAGAACATCAAGATCACCAAGCAGGTCGTCGAGTACGCCCATGACCACGGCGTGGTCGTCGAGGCCGAGCTGGGCACCCTGGCCGGCGTCGAGGACGAGGTCAACGTGTCCGCCGAGGATTCCTCTTACACCCGTCCCGAGGACGTGGAGGAGTTCGTGAAGTCCACCGGCTGCGACTCCCTGGCCATCGCCATCGGCACCTCCCACGGCGCCTACAAGTTCAAGGCCGAGCAGTGCACCCGCAACGAAAAGGGCATCCTGGTGCCCCCGCCGCTGCGCTTCGACATCCTCGAAGAGGTCTCCAAGCGCCTGCCCGGCTTCCCGATCGTGCTGCACGGCTCTTCCTCCG
>JAZSAA010000142.1:0-2564 GCA_045601625.1 Clostridia bacterium
GCGGACCTGTGCAAGAAGTTCCGGGAGAACGACCTGGTGGTCAACGCCGTCGCCGCCCACCACGGCGACGTGGAGCCCAAGAGCGTGGAGGCCGTGCTGGTGCAGGCCGCCGACGCCATCTCCGCCGCCCGCCCCGGCGCGCGCCGCGAGAGCCTGGAGAACTACATCAAGCGCCTGGAGAAGCTGGAGAGCATCGCCTACTCCTTCGACGGCGTGGAGACCTGCTACGCGATCCAGTCCGGCCGCGAGGTGCGCATCATCGTCAAGCCCGAGGATGTGAACGACGCCGGCACCCTGATCCTCGCCCGCGAGATCGTCAAGCGGATCGAGAAGGAGATGGAGTATCCCGGCCAGATCAAGGTGAACGTCATCCGCGAGACCCGCGCGGTGGAGTTCGCCAAGTAGCGGGCAGCGCCCGCCGGCAATTGCTGCCGCGCAGTAGCGGGCGGCGCCTGCCGGCAATTGCTGCCGCACAGTATAACCCCGGTTTTTGCGCCACTGATTCAAGCGCAAAAACCGGGCGTTTTCTGTATAATGACGCCTCCCCATCTTCGGGAGGCGCTGTTATTTTTCGAGCCGTTCGCAGGACAGGGGGACTGTTCTCTTGTCTTACCCTTGTCCCATGTGCTTTCCATCTTTCGCTTGAGCCCTCCTGCCGCGCCCGCGGCCAGCCCATCGACACGGGGAGCCGTCCCCGCGCGTCCTGCTTGACAAATCACAGCGGGCGCCCTATAATCATATCAGAATAATGATATAATTCTTCAGGGAGTGATTGCATTGATGACAATTCGGCCTTCCACAGCCCTTCGCAATGATTATGGGGAGATTTCACGCCTCTGCCGGGAGAGTGGCGAGCCCGTGTTTATCACGCGCAACGGCGACGGCGACCTTGTGGTGCAAAGCCTTGCCGCCTATAACCGGCGGGAAGCAAGTCTCGACCTGCGGGAAAAGCTGCTGGAGGCGGAGGAACAGCTGGCCTCGGGCATAGAGCCGATTCCGCTGGACGAGGCCGCAGCGGGATGGAGGGCGTTGCGCGATGAACTCCATGTCCGTTGAAGTCCTGCCCATTGCCCGGGACGACGTGAACAACGCGTTGGTCTATATCGCCGTCGATGCCCCGGATGCCGCGGACCGGCTGCTGGACCAGCTCCTGGCAGCCCTGGACCAGCTTTCCCGCTTTCCGCTGTCCGCTCCGGAGGTATTGATCGGCGGCAGGCATCCCCGCAAATATTATCTCGTGCCGGTACCTCCCTATAATATCTACTATCGAATCATAGGCGAACGAATCGTCGTCATGCGCGTGGTGCATGAACGAATGGATGCGCCGAGATACCTGTGAAAAACACGCGGGGCCGGTCCTTTTGTGTTCCGCAGCGGCGCCAATCCGGCGCCAAAGCGCTGCGGTGACTGGCGACGACAGGCCCGTTATGCGCTGTTACCAGACTGTCAACACCCAAATCCCGGGTGTTGCTTTCTTTTTGGCAGGCGCGGGGCTATAATGGAACCAGCCCGCGGGAGAGTATGAATGAAAGGGCGGTTTCACGATGGCTGAATTTGGCGAAAACGTGCGAAGGCTTAGGACAGAGAAGGGCCTGACCCAGCAGAGCCTCGCGGATAAACTCTATGTAACCCGGCAGACGGTCTCCCGCTGGGAGGGCGGCTCCAGGTACCCCGATTTGATGACGGCGAAGAAGCTCGCCGAGGCGCTGGACAGCACGACGGACGCGCTGCTTTCCCACGAGGATATGAGACAGTACGCCCGAAAGGCCCCGGTGCTGGAATCGCCGGCGGAGAAGGGCGCGCAGACGGCAGCGCTGGCCTTTGGTTTCGCGGGCTGCCTGGTCCGGCTCCTGTGGTTTTTGATGGGCCTTCGGGACGTGGCTGGCTGGTTGGCGTCCCCTGTCGGCATCGTACAGGTAGTCAGGGCGGGGCTGATGGCGGCGCTGTTCGGATATGGCGCGCTGATGTCGATCCGGGACCGGTTGACGCCGAAGGTGACCGCGGCCATCGCCGCGGTCTGGTTCGGAAGCGCGGCGCTGGCGGACGCGCTTTCCATGACGCCCCGGGTTGGGAACATTGCGATTATGCTGTTCAAGATGCTGGCCGGCGGCTGCGTCGTCTGGTATTTCCTGAGCGAGCGTCCGGCGCGGCCGTGGATCGTCTGCACCATCTGCGCCGGCGGCGGCGTCCTGTCCCTCGTCAGCACAGCCTATCGCGTCCACATGGGTTTTGGCCTTGGGGGCGAGATGGGCGGGCTGCTGGTCGTCAATGCCCTGGTGACGGCCTCCGCCCAGCTGGCTGCGCTGTGCCTGCTGTGCGTGATGGCGCGAACGCTGTACCGCAAGCGCCGACAGGCAGCGGGAGGGGCGGGTTTGTGACAATGGCAAATTCTGATTTGTCGCGGAGGCGACAAATCAGAATTCAGTATTTAGTATTTAGTATTTAGTGGTTAGTATTTAGTGGTGGTGCAAATCCCTACGGGATTTGTTTGATTATAAGGAAACGGTAGAGGCTTCAACGTTTCTTGATCCCTTGAATCAAAAGAAATCCGTTAGGATTTCCTC